>JAFAVO010000136.1 GCA_019242385.1 Gammaproteobacteria bacterium
TCAGCTCCAGAGTCTCGAGGATGGCCTTCTGCGGGAACTTGGTGGCCCCGACGATGTTGATCTGGCGGATCTTGGCGCGCGAGCCTTCCTTGATGTCGATCTTGATCTTGACGCGGTTGCCCGCCTCCTCCTCGACGGTGGAGGTGATGCGCACGCCGTACTTGCCGCGGGCGAAGTACTGATCGGTGAGATATTGCGTCACGTCCTCGAGCACCGAGCGGTCGAAGGTCTTGCCGGTAGCGAGTCCGACACCGCGCAGCGACTTCTGCAGGTCCTCGGTCTTGATGTCCTTGTTGCCGGTGATCTCGAAGCTCTCTATGGAGGGCCGCTCGAGCACCACCACGATCAGCGTGTTGCCTTCGCGTCGCAGCTGCACGTCGCGGAAGAAACCGGTGGCGTACAGCGCGCGGATCGCCTCGCGCACGCGTTGCGGGGTCAGATGATCGCCGATGTTCACCGGCAGATAGTTGTAGACGGTGCCTTCGGAGACCCGCTGCAGGCCCTCGATCTTGATGTCACTGACGGTGAAGTCCGCCGCGGCGGTGCTCACCGGGGGAGGTGCCGGCGGCAGCTGCTCCGGCGCGCTCCCGCTCCCAGGCGCGGGCGCCGTCTGCTCGGGAGCCGGCGTCGGCGCGGGACCCAGCGTCGGCGCGGGACCCGGCGTGGTCTGCTCGGGAGCCGGCGTGGTGTGCTCGGGGCCCGGTGTCGTCTGCTCGGGAGCCGCCGGAGTTGGCGCGGGCTCCGCAGGGCTTTGCGCGGGTACGAGGGCGCAGCGCAGCGCCAGCAGCAGGCCGGCGAGCAGCGCGAGCGAGCGGCCGCGGCGGCAGGCCTGCAGTGCCGGCGCACCCCGTAGGCATGCGGCGCCAGCCCCCGCCCCCCGTGCGACGCCAGCGCGATGTGGACTCGCGGCAGCGCGCCCCTTCATGTTCTGACCACCGTCTGCCTTTCAACAGCGCTTAGCTAGCGCGACTCTTCTCTCACGTGATGCATTACTTAAGGACCGCAGGCTGGCGGGCCTGCGGATGCGCGCCGGGCCGCAGCTTCAAACACCCTTAACCGAACTGGCGCGCAATGTCGTTGTACAACGCGACGCCCATCAGGACGATGAGCAGGGCGATGCCGACCTGCTGCCCGAGAGCCTGCGCCCGCTCCGACAGTGGGCTGCCCTTCAGCCACTCGACGAGCTGAAACAGGATCTGGCCACCATCGAGGATGGGAATCGGCAGCAGGTTGAGGAATCCGAGCGACAGAGAAATCAATACCAGGAAGCTGAGGAACGGCGCGATGCCGGCCTCGGCCGAATCGCCCGCGAACTCGGCGATCGACAGCGGGCCGCTGAGATTCTTGAGCGACACGCGTCCGAGCACCATGCGCCAGAACAGCCGCGCCTGCAGCGTGGTCATGTTCCAGGCCTCGGCCCCGGCGCGCGTGAGCGCCGCCCCGGCGCCGAGGTCGGTATGCAGCAGCATCTCCGGCGGGTAGCTGATCCCGGCAGGTTGCATCACGCGGATGCGCCCGATGCGGCGTCCACCGGCCTCCTCGCTCGCGACCGCCACCCGCACGCTGTGCGTCGCCCCGCCGCGGGCGTACTCGATGGTGAGCCGCTCACCGGGACGAGCACTTATGTAGTCGACGATCTGGCGGAAGTCGGTCATCCGTACCCCATCGATGGCAATCACGCGATCGCCAGCGGCGAGTCCGGCGCGCGCCGCCGGACCATCTGGCGTCACCGGTCCGAGCACCGGCGGCACCGGTGGGGTCCAGAACTGGAAGCCGAGCCCATGGAACAGCTCAGCCGGCTCGGTGAGACGGCGCCGCTCCGCGGGATCGCCCACGCTCAGATTGGCCTGACGCATCTCGCCGTCGGCGCCGCGCAGGGTGAGCAGCGCCTGGCCGCGCGCGCTCATGGCATCGAGCAGGTCGAACACCACATCGCGCTGAGCGCTGACCGGCTCGCCGTTGATGGCGCGGATCTCATCACCTGACCTGAGGCCCGCACGCGCGGCGATCGAGCCGGCGGTCACCTCACCGACCTTGGGCCGCACCTCGGTGACGCCGTTGACCCACAGCATGCCCCACAGCACGAGCACCGCGAACACGATGTTGAAGGTCGGGCCAGCCAACAGCACCAGAATGCGCTGCCATGGCGGCCGGTGCGTGAAGGAGCGCGGCAGATCCTCCGGCGCGACCGGGCCCTCGCGCTCATCGAGGAGCTTGACGTAACCGCCCAGCGGCACCGCGGCAACGACGTATTCCACCCGGTCGGCACCGGCCACGCGCGTGAGCAGCGGCCGGCCGAAGCCGATGGAAAAGCGCAGCACCTTGAATCCCAGGCGCCGCGCGACCCAGAAATGGCCGAACTCGTGCACCGTCACCAGAAGGCCTACGGCGACCACGAACCAGATGAGGTACCAGAAGAAGTTCATGCGTGAGCGCCTCGTGCCCCGGCAGTGACGGTCAGGCGAACGATCCGCTCACGCGCGTGCATTCTGCTGTCCGCATCGGCTGCCAGCACATCCTCCAGCCCGCCGATCGCCCCCCCGGTGGCCCGCTCCATCACCGCTTCAATGACCGCCGGAATGGCGGGAAAGTTCAATCGGCGCTCGAGGAAGGCCTGCACCGCGACCTCGTTGGCGGCGTTCAGCACCACCGGCGACAGCCCGCCGGCGCACGCCGCGGCCTCAGCGAGCGCGAGGCAACGGAACTTGTCGGTATCCGGGGGGCGGAAATCCAGGCGGCCGGTCTTCAGCAGATCGAGAAACTCCACCCCGGAGTCGATCCGCTCCGGCCAGCCGAGCGCGTGCGCAATAGGCGTGCGCATGTCCGGCGCACCGAGCTGCGCGAGCACCGAGCCATCGGCGTACTCGACCATGGAGTGCACGATACTTTGGGGATGCACGAGGATCTGTACCCGTGCAGGCGCGAGCCCGAAGAGCAGGCACGCCTCGATGAGCTCGAGGCCTTTGTTCATGAGGGTCGCCGAGTCGACCGAGATCTTGCGCCCCATCACCCAGTTGGGATGCGCGCAGGCGGCCTCGGGCGTCACTCCATCGAGCGCCTCGGCAGGGGTATCGCGGAATGGGCCGCCGGATGCGGTGAGCAGCACGCGGCGCAGCCCGGGGGGCGGTTCGCCGCACACCGTGCCCGCTGGCAGACACTGGAAAATGGCGTTGTGCTCGCTGTCGATCGGCAGCAGCTGCGCGCCCGAAGCCTTCACCGCCGCGATCAGCAGTGGTCCCGCCATCACCAGGGATTCCTTGTTGGCGAGCAGCAGTCGCTTGCCGGCACGGGCCGCGGCGAGCGTCGAGCGCAGTCCGGCCGCACCCACGATCGCCGCCATGACGCAGTCGACCTCGGGCAAGAGCGCCAGCTCCTCGAGTGCGCCCTGGCCGGCGAGCACGCGCGTCTCGGGCACGGCCCCACCGAGGAGCTCCCGCAGCTCACCGACCGCATGCTCGTCGGCGAGCGCGGCATATGCCGGACGCCAGGTGCGGATCTGGCGCGCGAGCTTGGCGGCGTTGGTGTTGGCAGCGATGGCAATCAGCCGGAAGCGCTGTGGATGACGCGCCAGCACATCGAGTGTGCTCTCGCCCACCGATCCGGTAGAGCCGAGCACCGCAACGCCGATCATTGGATGACTCCGAGCAGCGACAATCCGAGCAGCAGCACCGGAGCGGCACCGGTGAGACTGTCGATGCGGTCCATGACCCCCCCGTGCCCCGGGAAGATGCTGCCACTGTCCTTCATGCCGGCGAAGCGCTTCAGCAGGCTCTCGGTGAGATCGCCCACCACCGAGAAGCCGACCGCCGCCAGGCACAGCGGCAGAAACGCCGCCATGGACACGTGAAACCACTGGCTGCCGGCGATCGCCACCAGGGCACTCACGGTGATTCCACCTAACAGTCCCTCCCAGGTCTTCCCGGGTGATACCTCCGGCGCCAGGCGCACGCGCCCGAACTGCCGTCCGCAGAAGAATGCCCCGATGTCCGCAACCCACACCAGCACGAGCGCAAACAGCACCCACTGCGCACCGTGCGGCAGCGTCAGCCGCAGCCGTACCAGGGCGAGCCACGACGGCACCAGCGCCAGCACACCTGCCACCCCGGCGGTCCAGGGGGACACGCGCCGCGGTGCGAACACGATCCAGGCGAGTGCCGCCAGCCACCACAGCACCGCCAGCGCCAGGATGAGGTCGCGGCGGTCCGGTGTACTGGAGAAACGCCACACCAGCAGCAACAGCATACCGACGAGCCCCACATAGGCGAGGCGCGGCCCTGGAGCCACCAGCAGCAGGAACGCCGACCACTCCCAGGCGCCGAACAACACCATGGCGGTCACCACCGCGACCGTGGCCCAATCCGGGAGCCACAGCAGGATCGCAAGCAGCGCAGCTCCCAGCACGACCGCGGTCAGCACGCGTTTGCGCAGGGTCTCGCTCACGCGCAGGTCACGCCTTGGCTGCAGCTGCGATGCGGCCAAAGCGGCGCTCGCGGCCGGCAAAGTACGCGAGTGCCTCCTCGAGGTCACTCAGCGCGAAATCCGGCCACAGTCTCGGCGTGAAATACAGCTCGGCATAGGCCACATCCCACAGCAGGAAATTGCTGATGCGCTGCTCCGCCCCGGTGCGGATCAGCAGGTCCGCTTCCGGGAGGCCGGCGAGCGCGAGATGGCTGGCAAAGGCCTCCTCGGTCACATCCTCGGGCCGCAGCCTGCCGCTGGCGCAGTCGCGCGCCACGGCCCGTGCCGCCTGGACGATGTCCCAGCGTCCGCCGTAGCTCATGGCGACCTGCAGTTTCAGGCCGGGGTTTGCCGCGGTGCGCGCCTCGGCGGCAGCGATGCGCGCCTGCAGCCGCACGGTCAGGCTGCGGCGCTCGCCGATGAACCGCACACGCACACCCTTGCCATCGAGCTCCGCGATCTCGCGGTCGAGCGCCTCGATGAACAGGCCCATGAGGCTCCCCACCTCCTCCGCGGGACGCCGCCAGTTCTCGCTCGAGAAGGCGAACAGGGTGAGCGCCTCGACGCCGCGCTGCGAG
>JAFAVO010000296.1 GCA_019242385.1 Gammaproteobacteria bacterium
GCGAAAATACTCCTCATCGAGCGGCTGCGGAGAGCCGAGGCGCAGGTCCGCGGCGAGCACCGCACTCGCCTGCAGCGCCACCGCCGCGCTGATGCGGCTCACCAGGAATCCGACGCCGGTGAGCGCCGCGACCGCGACGGTGAGGGCGAGCAGCAGCACCCCGAGCTCACCGGAGCGCCACTCGCGCGCCAGGGCGCGCAACGCCAGGCGCAATGCCTTCACAGCACCCGTCCCGCTTCCATTCGAACCACGCGGGCGCAGCGGGCCGCGAGCTCGCGGTCGTGGGTTACCAGGACCAGAGTGGTGTGCGCATTGGCGTTGAGCTCGAACAGCAGCTCGCCCACGCGTGCGCCGGTCGCGGTGTCGAGGTTGCCGGTTGGCTCGTCGGCAAACAGCACCGCGGGCCGGGTGACGAAGGCACGCGCGATCGCCACGCGCTGCTGCTCGCCGCCGGAGAGCTGCCGCGGATAGTGCCCGGCGCGCCGCCCCAGTCCAACCCCAGCAAGCGTGTCCGCTGCCGTGCGGCGCGCATCGCCGCGGCCCGCCAACTCGAGCGGCAGCATTACGTTCTCGAGCGCGGTGAGCGGTCCATCCGGCGCCGGCAAGTCGACGCTGCTCGCCCTGTTGGCGGGACTCGATTTGCCTACGCGGGGTCGCGTGCTGCTCGAGGGGCAGGATCTCACGCAGCTCGATGAAGACGGCCGCGCACGGTTGCGGGCCGAGCGGGTGGGCTTCGTCTTCCAGTCCTTTCATCTCATTCCGGCGCTCACCGCGCTCGAGAACGTAATGCTGCCGCTCGAGTTGGCGGGCCGCGGTGATGCGCGCCGCACGGCAGCGGACACGCTCGCTGGGGTTGGACTGGGGCGGCGCACCGGGCACTACCCGCGGCAGCTCTCCGGCGGAGAGCAGCAGCGCGTGGCGATCGCGCGTGCCTTCGTCACGCGGCCCGCGGTGCTGTTTGCCGACGAGCCGACCGGCAACCTCGACACCGCGACCGGCGCACGGGTGGGCGAGCTGCTGTTCGAGCTCAACGCCAATGCGCACACCACCCTGGTCCTGGTAACCCACGACCGCGAGCTCGCGGCCCGCTGCGCCCGCGTGGTTCGAATGGAAGCGGGACGGGTGCTATGAAGGCATTGCTCCTGGCGCTACGCTCGCTGGCGCGCGAGTGGCGCTCCGGCGAGCTCGGGGTGCTGCTGCTTGCCCTCACCGTCGCGGTAGCGGCGCTCACCGGCGTCGGATTCCTGGTGAGCCGCATCAGCGCTGCGGTTGCACTGCAGGCGAGTGCGGTGCTAGCCGCGGACCTGCGCCTCGGCTCTCCGCAGCCGCTCGATGAGGAGTATTTTCGCGAAGCCACCCGGCGCGGGGTGCAGGCGGCGCACAGCACCAACCTGCTGTCGGTCGTGTTCAACGGCGAGGCGAGCCAACTCACCAACATCGCCGCCGTGACCCAGGGATACCCGCTGCGCGGGCGGGTGCTGGTGGCCGATGAGCCCTTTGCCAAGGGGACGGCCGTGAGCGGCATTCCTGCCCCAGGTGAGGTGTGGCCCGACTCGAAGCTGCTGGCAGCGGTCGGCGCGCACGTTGGCTCGCGCCTTGCCATCGGCGCCGCGGAGTTTCGTGTGGGCCGGGTGCTCATCTCCCGTCCCGACCAGAGTGGCACCTTCGCCGAGCTCGCCCCCAACCTGCTCATGAATGCCGCCGACCTCCCCGCTACGCAGCTGATACAACCGGGCAGCCGGGTGAGCTACAGCGGTCTGTTCGCCGCCGACCGCTCGCGCATCGATGAGTTCAAGGGCTGGCTCGCGGCTCACAAGAGGCGCGGGGAGCGGCTGCGGGACATCACCGAAGCGAGCCCGCAGGTGCGCAATGCGGTGGAGCGCGCCGGGCGATTTCTGAGTCTCGCCAGCCTGGTGAGTGTGCTGCTGTGTGCGATCGCCGTGGCGATGTCGGCCCGCCGCTACGTCAGTCGTCATCTCGATGTGGTCGCGCTCCTCAAGACACTCGGGGCGAGCCGCGCGTTTACGCTGGCGCTGTCGGTGCTGCAGCTGCTGGCGCTCGCGCTCATAGCCGCCACCATCGGCGCCTTCCTCGGCTTTCTCGCGCAGGAGTGGCTGCTGCGCACCATCCATGGCCTGCTGAGCGTCAACGAGCTGCCCGCGGTGAGTGCGACGCCGCTCGCCGTCGGCTTCGTCACCGCGATCGCTCTGCTCGCCGGATTTGCGCTGCCACCGCTTCTGCAGCTCGCGCGCGTACCGGCGCTGCGGGTCCTGCGCCACGATGTCGGGCCACCACCACCGCTGGTGCTGCTCGCCTTCGGGCCGGCGGTCGCGGTCGTGCTACTCCTTATCTATTGGGTGGTACCGGACAGGCGCATGTTCCTCTTCTTCACGGGGGGACTCGCCGCATTTGTCCTGGTGCTGACTCTCGCTGGCGCGCTGCTCGTCGCGCTCGCTGGGCGGCTGCGCGGGCGCGTCGGGGTGGCGTGGCGCTTCGGCGTAGCCAACCTCAGCCGACGCCGCGCCGAGAGCGTGGTGCAGCTCGTCGCCTTCGGCACCGGCATCATGGTACTGCTGCTGTTGTCGATCCTGCGCACCGACCTCAACAGCGACTGGCAGCGCACCCTGCCGCAGAGCCTGCCGAACTACTTCTTCGTGAACATCCCGCCGCAGGCGCGCACGGAGTTCATGAGCTTCCTGCAGGCGCATGGCGCGCGCACCACGCGCATGCTGCCGATGATCCGCGGCCGCCTGATCGCTATCGACGGCCGGCCGGTGGAGGAGACTCACGGCGCGCATGGCGAGGACAACTTCGCCACGCGCGAGCAGAACCTCACCTGGGCGGCTGAGCTCGGCCCCGACAACCGGGTGATCGCCGGGCACTGGTGGAGCGCTGCCGATAACGGCCGGCCATTGGTATCGCTCGCCAGCGAGTTCCAGGAAGCGATTGGCGTGCAGGTCGGTGACCGGCTGACCTTCGACATCGCCGGCGAGACACGCGAGGTGACGGTCGCGAGCATCCGCAAGGTGAAGTGGGATACCTTTCAGCCGAACTTCTTCATCGTGTTCGCACCGGGAGTTCTCGAGGGCACCGCCGGCACCTATCTGACCAGCGCCTACTTCGAGCCGGGTGCGGCGCGGTCCCTGGCCCAGCTGGCACATCGCTTCCCGAGTGTCTCGATCTTCGACATCGAGGAGTTGCTCGGGCAGGTGCGCGCGGTGCTCGACAAGGCCGCACTCGCGGTGCAGAGCGTGTTCGTCTTTACGCTGTTCGCCGGGCTCACGGTGCTGCTGGCCGCGGTGCAGTCGAGCCGCGACGAGCGCCGCTACGAGAGTGCAATGTTGCGTACGCTCGGCGCGAGCCGCGGCACCGTGGTGCAAGGTGTGTTGGCGGAGTTCGCCACGCTCGGCAGTCTCTCGGGCCTGCTGGCCGCGCTCGGCGCGTCACTGGCGGCGTACTACCTCACCACGCACTGGCTCGAGCTGCACTTCGTGTTCGAGCTGCTGCCATGGATCGAGGGAGTGGTGGGCGGGGCGTTGCTGGTCGCGGCCGGGGGCTGGCTCGCCACCCGCAGCGTCATCGATCAGCCACCGCTCAACACCTTGCGGGCCTGACCTCGCCTCAGCGCTGAATGCCGATGGTGACCCACGAGTCCGGCTGCGGCTGGCCGCGCCAGTCGAGGCCTTCGAGCGTCAGTTGATAGTTACCGGGACCGAGCGCGGAGCTGTTGAGCGCAATGCGCAGATGACCGTTGGAATCCTTGTCGAGGTTGTTGATGACTGCGACACGGCCCTGGTCGGCGCGATCGATGGTGACGCGGAACGAGCGATAGGGCGAGCGCGATTCATCGATCCGGAAATCCGCAAGTACCGTAGCGCCGCCGCCGCCGCCGATGACGATGGCCGGTGCGTTCGAGGCGCCGGAGCGGCTCGGTAGCAGGCGGATCTCGCGGGTGCTGGTGGCGGGATCGAGCGCGCGCTCGGAGTTCTGCTTTTGAAGCTCGGCGATCCGGTGACTCTTGCTGCTGCTGTTCGCGGCGACGCCGCCGAGCGTCAGCAGCAGCACGATCGCGGCAAGTGCCAGGCCGAGCGTCACCTGCGGCTTTTGCCACACCGGCCGTGGTGCTTCCTGCCACGGCTCGGGCTTGCCGCTCGCCTCGAGCAATCTCAGGCCGGCATTGACGCGTTCGGGCAGCCCGATCTCATCGAGGAGCTCGGGGTGGTTACTACAGAAGCGTTCGAACTCCGTCGCAGCCTTCAGTGGCAGCCGGCCCGAGAGGTAACGCTCCACCACCTGGTTGCGCGCGATGAAATCGCGGTCCATGGTCGGGGCCGCGGGCACGGCGGAGGCGGGCGGCGGTGGTGTCGCGGAAGCGGTGGGGCCTGATGCGGCTGCAGCAGCGGCTTTAGCCGCCGCCGCTGGCGCAGGAGTGGGCGCCGGAGCGCTACGCGGCGCCACGCTGCGGGGCGCACTCGGTGCACTCGCAGCGGGAGCAGGGACAGCGGGCGTCGGGGCCGGCCGGACCTTCTGCGCGGCAGCGGAGCGTGCACTTGCCCAGCTCGCGAGACTTGGCGCGTCGAGCTTCGGTGCCGCACTGTCGGACTTCGCGCCGCTCTCGGGGCTGCGCGCTGAGGAGCTTTTCGTGCCGGGGCGCGCAACTCCGCTCGCCGCCGCCAGCTTGGTTGCCGCCGCGCTGAGTGAAGCTGTCTTGGCGATGGGCACTCGTGCCGCGGCGCGCGCCGCGGCGGCTCCGGCCGGCGACTCGGGTTTCGCCGCTAGCGCGGCAGCGGGTGCAGGTGCCGGGGCGGGTACCGCCGCAGGTGGAGGTGGTGTCGTCAGCAGATCATCGACCACCGGGTCCTCGAGCGTCAGCTCGATGGTGGGTTCGGCCGCTTTGGCACTCTGTTCGGCCGCGTTGATCACGGGCACCGCCGTCGAGGCCTGTCCGGGGGCAAGAAACATCTCCGGGTCGATGAAATTCAGCCCGGTCTGCTCCGGATCCTTCGACTTGCCCGGCTGCGGTGGCGCGGTTGCACCAGCACGCGCTGCATCGCGCTGACTGCGCGACTTATCCGAATCCAGCGGCTCTTCCAGCGGCAAGTCCGGGAGAGCCTCCAGTGGGGGGCGAGACGCGGCTTCCATACGTAGACATATCTAAGCAACGCAGGCCGCTGCACCGCGCCGCGATGGCTCACACATCGCCGCGGTGTGTGCCGTGTTCGTGACGCAGTTCACAATTGCATCGCCGGTGCGGTTCGCCCGCGAACTGCATCACGCCACTTCGTTCGATCTAGCGCGCGGAGCCGTTGAGGAAATATTCGACCTTGTCGCGATAGGTGCGCGAGAGCTTCAGCTCGTGGCCGCCTTCGAGCGTGAGGAAGTACTCGCCGTTCATGTGCGCGCGCAGGCTGCGCACGAGGCGCAGGTTGACGATGGTCGAGCGGTGAACCCGCTGGAAGAGCTTCGGATCGAGGATCTCTTCCAGCTCCTTCATCGTGCCGCGCAGGATGTGGGTATCGCCGCCCGCGTGGATGCACATGTAGTCGCCGGCCGCGTCGACCCACTGGATCGAGGCTATCGGGACCCGCACCGTCTCGCGGCCCTGACGGATGGGTAACACCTCCGGATAGCGCCCGCCGATCGCCTTGGAGCCATGGGTGAGCAGCTCATCGAGCGCCAGCTCTCCGCAGCCGGTGATCTCGGCAATGATCGCGAGCAGCCGGTCGCGCTGATCGGCGGCACTCTTCGCGCGCACGTGCTCACGCACGCGCGTGAGCGCGGTGGCAAAGCGCGCCTCGTCGATCGGCTTGAGCAGGTAGTCGATCGCGCGCGCCTCGAAGGCCTGGATGGCGTACTGGTCGTAGGCGGTAACGAAGACCACCACGGGCGTGGACTCCTGCGGCAGGTGCGCCAGCACCTCGAACCCCGACATGGCGGGCATCTGGATATCGAGGAACACCAGGTCCGGCTTGTACTGCTGGATGGCGGCCAGCGCCTCGCGGCCATTGCCGCACTGCGCGACGATCTCGAAGTCCGGCTGATCGCGCAGGCGGATCTCGACGCCGCGCCGCGACAGCACCTCATCATCGACAATGAGCGTGCGGATCTTCATGCGCCCGCCCCCCCGGAGACCCGCACGGTGCGCACTGGCGGATTGTCGCTCACCGCGCCGATCTCGAGCGGCAGTGCCATCTCGACGCGCAGTCCCGGTTGCGCGTTGAGCACGGCAAAGCGGCAATGCTCGCCGTAAAGCACCGCGAGGCGCTCGCGGGTATTGCGCAGGCCGACCCCCCGGCGCTCGCCGGCCGGCATGCCCTCGCGCAGACCCGGCCCGTCATCGATGACCGACAGCTCGAGCTGCCCATCGCGGGTGCGTCCCTCGATGCGCACGCTGCCGCCTTCCTCGCGTGCGGACACCGCATATTTCAGGGAATTCTCCAGCAACGGCTGCAGCAGCAGACTCGGCACCAGGGCCTCGAGTGCGCCCTCCTCGATGGCGTACTCCAGGTGCAGCCGCTCACCGAAGCGCAGCCGCTCGGTGCCGAGATACAGATCGAGCGCCTCGATCTCCTGACGCAGGGTGACTTTCTTCATCGGATCCTGGTCGAGCGTATGGCGCAGGAACTCAGACAGGCGCGTGACCGCGTGGTTGGCCTTCTTGTTCTGGTTGTCCAGGATCAGCGTCGAGATGGCGTTGAGGGTGTTGAACAGGAAGTGCGGGTTGAGCTGGTAACGCAG
>JAFAVO010000228.1 GCA_019242385.1 Gammaproteobacteria bacterium
GCACCGCAGCTGCAGGTGGGAGGTATCCGTGGGGCAGGGTCGGGTAATGCGACTGCTGCCCGCTCAGGTAACGGCCGACATCACGGCGGTACTCCCTGAGCAGCGTCGTGGCCTCGTACTCCGGATGGCCCTGGAAGAAAAGCAGCAGGCTCTGCTCCTCGCGTGCGAAGGCATCGGCACCGGTCTCCTGCGACCAGCTGAGCAGCGTATAGCCCGCGGCGCGCAGGGACTGTGGTGAGAGCTCGTTCCAGCGTGAGTGCGGCATCGGCATCGGTGCCTCGACACCGGCGAGCAGCGGGTGCTCGCTGAGGATGTGATGCTCGTAGACGCCGCAACGCTTCGCGGCGAGCCGCTGGCGCTCGATCCCATCGAGGCTCAGTACCGCGGCGTGCGCGGCGAGGCACGACCAGACGCTCCCGAGGGTATGCCCGCGCGCGAAGCTCAGCAGCTCGACGAACCGCCGCCAATACGGCTCCTCAGTGAGGAGCGGGGCTCGCGGCTCCGTTCCGGTGACGATGAGCGCATCCAAAGGGCGCGCCAGCGCCTCATCGAGCGGCCAATAGGCGCCGCGGATGTGCTCCAGCGCCTCGGCGGATCGCGGCAGCTCCGGGAGCGAGGTGAGCCGCAGCTGGATCGCGCGGTCCGCGGATGCCTCGTGCAGCAGGCCCGAGAACTGGCTCTCGGTCGAGTGCAGCGCCGCATCGGGCATGTTGTTCACGAGCGCGATCACGATCGGAGCGCCAGCGGGGCCGCCGCCTGCAGCACGGACCGCCGATGAGGTGGTGCGCGGCTCGATCTCTAAGGGCATGGAATCATTTCACTTATTGGATTGCGCCTTTTGTGACGCAGCCGCCCAGGGGTAGTAGAAGGTCTGATGTAATATGGGGGTTTTCTAGATTACCGTCCGCCCACAAGGAAAACTAATCCAAGGACCGCCGATGGAAGCTAAGCAGGTTGCGGAGGCGCGCGCAGGAGCCGGTGCCGCCGCCACGGAAGACCTACCCACCCGCGCCAAGACCGTCGCTGCCGTCGCCGCTACCCACGCAAACGCAGTCGACAGCGCCGCCCGCTTCCCTGCGGAAGCATTCCAGGCCGTCAAGGCGCAGCGCCTTCTGGGCATTCAGGCGCCGAAGGCTCTCGGAGGGGAAGGACTCGGCATCGCCGATGTGGCCGATGTGTGTTACCAGCTCGGCCAGGCCTGCGGCGCGACCGGCATGATCTACGCGATGCACCAGATCAAGGTCGCCTGCATCATGCGCCACATGGGTGAGAACGCGACGCTGCAGCGCATGCTGCGGCGCCTGTGCGCCGAGCAGCTGCTCCTCGCCTCGTCCACGACCGAGGGACAGGGCGGGGGCAACATCCGCTCGAGCGAGGCGCCGGTCGAGCACCAGGAGGGTGGCCGGATCACCCTCGAGCGCAAGGCGAGCGTCATCTCCTACGGAGCATATGCCGATGGTGTCGTCACCACGGCACGGCGTGCTGCCGATGCGGCGGCGTCCGATCAGGTGCTGATCGCCTTCTTCAAGAGCGATTACACCCTCACGCGCCTGCAAGGTTGGGATGCACTCGGCATGCGCGGCACCTGCAGCGAAGGCTACACGCTCAAGGCCGCAGCGAGCGCCGAGCAGATCCTGCCCGAGCCGTACGAGACCATCCACACGCGCACCATGGTGCCATTTGCCCATCTGCTTTGGGGCTCGGTGTGGACCGGCATCGCAGCGAGCGCCACCGCGCGGGCGCAGGCCTTCGTACGCAACGCAATGCGGCACAGCGGCCAGCTGCCCCCGGGCGCGCCGCAGTTCACGCGCGCGCTCGCGACGCTGCGCACGCTGCGCGGCATGCTCGCCACGTCCCTGCGCCGCTACGAGCAGTGCATGAATGATCCGCAGGCGCTCGTCGCGCTCGACTTCCAGACCCTCATCACGCTCACTAAGGTCGAGGCCTCGGAGCTCGCGGCACAGACCGTCATGAGTGCCCTGCGTGCCTGCGGGCTTTCCGGTTACCGCAACGACAGCGAGTACAGCATCGGGCGCCACCTGCGTGATGTGCTTTCCTCGCCGATCATGATCAACAACGACCGCATTCTCGCGAACCTGGCGACGCCGGTGCTGATGAGCCCGATGGCGGCATCGCTGCGCGACTGACGCCCCATGACCGTTCCCGGACCCGAAGCCGTTACCACGGCCGATGACCCGCTCGCGGCCATTGCCCCGCGGCTGTTCCAGCCGCTCGGGGTCGATGGGGTATATGCGCGCACCGCGCTCTACGAGGCGGTGATGGCACGGCTTGCGGATTTCGTGACCCGGCAGCGCGATCCGCTCGCCGAGGTGCTGCGCTTTCCACCGGTGATGAGCCGCCGCCAGCTGGAGAAATCGGGCTATCTGAAGAGCTTTCCGAATCTCCTCGGCTGCGTGTGTGCGCTGCACGGGAGCGAAGCCGCAATCCGATCCGCCGCGGACCGCTACGAGAGCGGCGGTGACTGGACGACTTCGCTTGCGGCATCGGACCTGGTGCTTTCTCCCGCCGCCTGTTATCCGCTCTATCCGCTCGTCGCCACACGCGGTCGGGTCCCCGCCGATGGGCTCCTCTTCGATGTGGCGGCCGACTGCTTCCGCCGCGAGCCCTCACGCTCGCTCGATCGCCTCCAGTCCTTCCGCATGCGCGAGTTCGTGCGCATCGGCCGCCCGGAGCAGATCACCGAATTCCGGGAACGCTGGATGGGCCGTGCCCGGCAGCTCGCCGAGGAGCTCGCGCTGCCTTACTCGGTCGATGTGGCCAACGACCCCTTCTTCGGCCGCGTAGGCCAGATCATGGCCGTGAGCCAGATCCAGCAGGCGCTCAAATTCGAGCTGCTGATCCCCTATCACGATGGCGCGAAGCCAACCGCCTGCATGAGCTTCAACTATCACCGCGATCATTTCGGGGTGGTCTGGGGACTGCAGGACTTGCGCGAGGAGCTCGCGCATACCGGGTGCGTAGCTTTCGGCATGGACCGGCTCGTGGTGGCGCTGTTCGCCAATCACGGTCTCGATCCCGCGCGCTGGCCTGCCTCGGCGCGCCGGGCGCTCGGCCTGTGATCGCAGGGCCGGCGGCCCACTACCGCTGCTGCAGCGGCCGCTAGATGCCGCTCGATCCGAAGGTCCAGCGTTTCCTTCAACGGCTCGCCGCCACCAATCCACCGAGCGCACTCGCGCTTTCGGTCGAAGAGCGGCGCGCGGGGCTCGCTCAGCTCCTGAGCTTCTCGGGTGCTCCCGAGGAGGTCGCGGCGATCGATGAGCTGGAATTCCCCGGCCCGGGCGGAGAGCTGCGCATCAGGAGCTACACCCCCCTCGGAGCCCGTACCGGCGACCGGCTGCCCGGAATCGTCTACTTTCATGGTGGCGGGCTCATCGCCGGCACGCTCGACACCCACGATCCGATCTGCCGCTCGCTCAGCAATGCGAGCCGCTGCCGGCTGCTGTCCGTGGACTATCGCCTCGCGCCCGAGCACCGCTTCCCGGCGGCGCTCGAGGATGGCTGCGCAGCCCTGCAATGGATCGGAGCGCACACGGCGGAGCTGTATGTCGCGAGAGAGCAGTTGGGAGTCGCAGGAGACTCGGCCGGCGCGACCCTGGCTGCGGCTGTGTGTCAGATGAGCGTCGCCGCCGGAACCGTGCCGCTTGGCTTCCAATTCCTCCTGTGTCCGATCATGGACCTTGTCGCGGAGAGCGAGTCCCGCCGCAGCCTTGCGCACGGTTACCTGGTCGACCGCGACACCCTCGAGCACGATCTCAGGCACTACCTCTCGGATGAGACGCAGCGTGCCGACCCCCGGGTATCGCCGCTGCGAGCGGCCGATGTCGCCCGGCTGCCCCCTACCGCCATCCACACCGCCGAGTTCGACCCGCTGCGCGATGAGGGACATTCTTATGCCGAGAGGCTTGAACAGGCGGGCGTACGGACCCTATACCGCTGTCATCCCGGTATGATTCATCTGTTCTACGGTTTGCGTGGGCTGATCACGTACGCCGGCGCCGCCTTTGCCGAGATGGGCGCCGACATCCGCAGTCTGCTCGCGCCACCGCAACCGCCAGAGGGCATGCGATGACCGATCGCCAGCAGATCGAGCAGCTGATCCGCGAGCTGCATACCGCGCGCGTCGAGGGAAATCTGGAGGCGCTGTGCGCGCTGTATGCTGATGAGGCACGCTTGCGCATTGCCGGCTCGACCGATGGCAAGCCGATTGCGATCGCCGCCATCGGCATCAACGAGATACGGCCGTGGCTCTCGATCCTGGTGAAGACCTTCCGCTTGACGCAGTACACCATTCTCTCGCTCAGCGTCGATGTCCCGCGTGCCGCCGCGCACTGGCGCGTCGACATTCACTCGAAGATCACCGGGGTGGTGGTTCCCACCGAGCTCGTGGATCTGATCGATGTGCGTGGCGGACGGATCTCCTCGCACATCGAATTCTTCGTCCCGATCTAACTCCAGCACCAACATCGCGCCGCCGGCCCATCACGCGCGGGCTGCAGCGCGTCACTGCCGACACGATAAAGCCTTCGGCGATTTCCTGTCGCCATCGAGCGACGTCGCCATGTGGCGACGGGTTGCGGTGTGTACTCCAAATCAGTATTAGTGAAGCGGTTACGCTTGTGTGTCTTCATTCGCTAGTTGAGTAGGCAAATCCGCCGCGAGGCGGAGA
>JAFAVO010000344.1 GCA_019242385.1 Gammaproteobacteria bacterium
GCCGCGCCCTGACCTCCGCCTCGCTCAGGCTGTTCCATAGCTTCTCATCGCGCTGCGCACGCGCCTCGTACTCCTCCATCACGCTCCATACGCTCGGATCGATGGTCCCTTTGTCGGGCATGGGGGGTTACTCCGGCTCGCTGCCTCAGGCGGTGCTGGAAAAATACTGCTGGAGTGAGGCCACTCCGAGGCGCTTCGCCTCGAAGAGACTTTCCAGATGCTCGCGGGAGTTCACCAGACCGCGCGCGCGCAGCACGCCCTGCTCATCGAGCAGTGCCCCGAAGGGCAGCCGGCTCACCTGGTAAGCAAGTCCCAGCGCCGCGGATACGACATACGGGATGCCATCCAGGCCCTGCATGCGCACGAACTCGCGCTGCTCGTCGCGATCGCCGTCGCTCGCCAGTATGACATCCAGCCAGCGACGCTCATCGCTCGCGCTCGATCGCACGGCCGCGAGCAGCGACTTGCACACCGGGCAGCTCGGCGAGACGAACAGCAGCAGCGTACTGCGCCCATCGGTGCGCGGACTGCCCACGCGGTGCGCGCGTCCCTCGAGGTCCGCCACCTCGAGTACCGGCGCGGGCTCGCCCACGGTCAATCCCCGATTGAGCATCAGCGCGCCCGCCGGAGCGATGCGCTCGTGCAGCACCCCGACCTGCCGCGCGAGAGCGAGCACGACGGCGCTGAGCAGGAGAACCAACACCCACAGCACGATGTTGGAGATCGCGAGTGCAGTCATCCGCGGCTCCCGGCGGAAAGCCGTGCGACCCGCGGCGCCACCTGCGCGAGCAGTACATCGAGGCTCATGTAAAGAAGTGCCACTACGGCCGTGCCCGCACCGATGGTAAGCGCATCCGTGCCGCCGAGCGGGCGCGGGGCCACCGGCAGCAGCAGCGTGAGCAGCACCCCCGCGAGCAGCAGATTGCGCCATAGCATCCACGCGCCGATCGGCCGGACCTGACTCGGCCCGGCACAGCCGCAATCGAGATCGCGTCGGCCGCGGATGAGGTTGATCCCGATGGCGGCCGCATACGCGAGCAGCAGAGCCGCGCCCGCCGCGGCGGCGCCGCCGCGTGAGCCGGGCGGCAGCAGCGCGAGGGCAACCGCGAGCTCGAGCACGGGCACCATGATCGACGCCCAGGCGAGGGGCGGCGGGATCACCTCATAGGCGCGGAACGCTGCGGCGAAGCGCGTGAGATCGCCGAGCTTGTGAAGCGCGGCGCTCGCGAACAGGAGCGCAAAGGCGCCGGCGAGCAGCGCGCCTACGGCGGGATCGATCATGATGCGACATGATAAACCACCCGGGCGTGTACCATCGCCGCATGGCGGCGCTGCCACTTTCCACGACCGACTTCCGCGCGCTTGCTGCGGAGGTGACGGCGTTGGCCAGCGACTATCTCGCCGGCCTCGGGGAGCGCAGCGCCTTTCCGCAGGTCTCGGGGAAGCAGTCGCTCGAGGCATTCGCTGACCCCCTGCCTGAAGAGGGTCTCGGACCTGCCGCGCTCGGCGGTCTGCAGGGGCTGCTCGAGCTCAGTCGTGCGCCATCGCCGCGGTTCTTCGGCTATGTGCTCGGGTCCGGCGAGCCGGTAGCGGCGCTCGCGGACCTGCTCGCGAGCGTGCTCAATCAAAACGTCACGGCGTGGCGCTCTGCGCCTGCGGCGGTGGCCCTCGAGCGGCAGTTGATCGGGGCGCTCGCGGCAGCGATCGGCTGCCCCGGACATCTCGGCAGTTTCTGCGGCGGTGGCTCCATGGCCAACCTGATGGGGCTCGCCATGGCCCGTGAGGCCCGCTTACCCGCCAACGACTCCGGGGTGCGCCCGGGAGTGGTGTATGCCTCGAGTGAAGTGCACATGTCGATCCCCAAGGCGATGGCGCTCCTCGGGCTCGGCCGGGAAAGGCTGAGGCTCATTCCGACCGATGACAGCTGGCGCATGAGTGTGCCGCATCTGCGCCGGGCGATCGCCGCGGACCGCGCCGCGGGCGTTCAGCCTCTCGCCGTCGTGGCAACCAGCGGCACCGTCAACACCGGCAGCATCGACCCTCTCGCAGAGATCGCTGCAGTATGCCGCGAGCATGGACTGTGGATGCACGTCGATGGGGCGTACGGCGCGCTCGCTGCGCTTGCGATCCCGGAGCGCTTCAGCGGCATCAATGCCGCTGACTCTGTCTCGCTCGATCCGCACAAGTGGCTGTACCAGCCGCTCGACTGCGGAGTGCTGTTGTTCCGGGATGCAGCGGCGGCGCGCAAGGCGTTCTCCTACAGCGGCGATTATGCGCGGCCGATGGAGCAGGATCCGCTCGAAGGTTTTGCGTTCTTCGAGGAATCCTTCGAGCTGTCGCGCCGGTTCCGCGCGCTGAAGTTGTGGCTGTCGGTGCGCTACCACGGGCTGCAGGCCTTTCGCCGCGCAATTCGTGACGACTTGCAGCACGCACGGCTGCTGGCGCAGCAGATCACGGCGACCTCGCGTCTCGAGCTCGCAGCGCCGGTGAGCCTGAGCGCCGTGTGCTTCCGTTACTGCGGGCCGGCCGCCGGGCTCGAGGGCGATCAGCTCAACGCGGCGATCTTGAAGCGCGTCGTCGAGCGCGGCGGGGTGTACCTCTCCAACGCCACACTTCGCGGTCGGTTCGTGCTGCGCGCGTGTTTCGTCAATCACCGCACCACGGAGGCCGATGTTGCGCGGGTCGTGCCCGAGGTGCTGGCGGCGGCGGACGAGGTGCTCGCGCACTAGAGGTGCGAACGCAGCTCCTCTTCCCAGAACTCGAGCGCGCGCCGGGCCTCGTGCGGTGCCCGAGTCAGCTCTAGCCGTCGCAGCTCGACCCGGCGAATCTTGCCGGAGATGGTTTTCGGCAGTGCTGCGAACTCCACCCGACGGATGCGCTTGTAGGGTGACACGCGCTCGCGCACGTGCCGCAGGATCGAGGCCGCGGTGGCCGCATCCGCGGTAGCGCCGCTGCGCAGCACGACGAAGGCTTTGGGTACCGCCAGCCGCAGGGCATCGGGACTTGGCACCACTGCCGCCTCGGCGACGTCCGGGTGCTCGATCAGCACGCTCTCGAGCTCGAAGGGACTGATGCGGTAATCGGAGGACTTGAACACATCATCCCTCCTGCCGATGTAGGTGAGATATCCCTCTGCGTCTCGCCTCGCGACATCGCCGCTGTGATAGTAGCCATTGGCCATGGCGCACGCGGTGCGCTCCGGATCGTCCAGATACCCGCGCATGAGCCCGAGCGGCCGCTGTGCAAGATCGAGACAGATCTCGCCCTCCTGCGCGAGACGGCCATCGGTATCGAGCAGCACCACCGGACACCCCGGCAGGGGCCGTCCCATCGAGCCCGCCTTGACCGGCTGCCCGGGAGAATTCCCGACCTGAGCGGAGGTCTCGGTCTGTCCGAAGCCATCGCGGATGGTGATTCCCCACGCATCCCGCACCCTCGAGATCACCTCCGGGTTCAGCGGCTCCCCGGCGCTCACCGCCTCGCGCAACGTTACGCGCCACTTGCCGAGATCACTCTGCATCAGCATTCGCCAGACCGTCGGCGGCGCACAGAAGCTGGTGACCCGGCACTCGACGAGCTTATCGAGCAGCGCGCGCGCATCGAAGCGCTCGTAGTAATACGCCAGGACCGTCGCCTGCGCGTTCCAGGCCGCGAACAACGACGACCAGGCGTGCTTGGCCCAGCCCGGCGAGCTCAGGTTCAGATGCACATCCCCGGGCTCGAGTCCCAGCCAGTACATGGTGGAAAGATGCCCGACCGGATAACTGACGTGGGTGTGCGCCACCAGCTTCGGCAGCGCAGTCGTGCCGGAAGTGAAATAGAGCAGCAACAGCTCATCGGCGCGTGTTCGCGCCGTGGCTGTCGCACCCTCGCTCTGCAGCGAGTGCGCAAAGGGTATCCAGCCCTTCCCCGGAGCACCGGTCGCGATACGTACCGGTGCGCGCCCGAGGCCGTCGAAACGCGCCGTGAGCGCAGCCTCGGTGATGATGGCGCGTACCTGCCCGCGCTCGAGACGGTCGCTGAGATCTTCCCGCTCGAGCAGCGTGGTCGCCGGGATGATCACCGCACCGAGGCGAATCGCGGCCAGCATCACCTCCCACAGCGCGACGCAGTTGGGCAGCATGAGGAGCAGGCGGTCGCCGCGGGCAACTCCGTGCGCGGTGAGAAACGCGGCCACCTGTGCTGCGCGCGCCGACATGGCTGCGAAGGACACCGACTGGTCCCCGCCCGCATCATCGACCATGCGCAGTGCGCTGGCCTCCTCGCCCGCTGCGATCACATCGAAGTAATCGCCGACCCAGTTGAACTCCTCGAACGCGGGCCAGCGGAAGGAGTCGCAGGCTTGCCGCCAGTCGGTGCGTGCCCGCAGCAGCTCATCGCGCAGCGCAATGAACCGATCGCTGTTGGTCATGCTCTGTCCTCGCCGGCGGCTCCCGGCAGCTTAGCATCGCCTGGATGGCTTGCGCGCTCAAAGGAACGTACGATCGCTGCATGGAGCCCGACCGCCTCGAAGCATTCACCGATGGGGTGGTCGCCATCATCATCACCATCATGGTGCTCGAGATCCGGGTGCCGCATGGGGCGGATCTGGCATCGCTGCAGGCCGATGTGCCTGTGCTGCTCGCCTACGTGCTGAGCTACATCAATGTCGGCATCTTCTGGAACAACCATCACCACATGCTGCAGCTCACCGAGCGCGTCGACGGCAAGGTTCTTTGGGCAAACCTCGGACTGTTATTCTGGCTCTCGCTCGTTCCCTTCGTCATCCGCTGGATCGACGAGAGCGGATTCACTCCGCTGCCCACCGCTGCCTACGGCGTGGTGCTGGCCGCGGCGGCGATCAGTTACAACATCCTGCAGCGTCAGATCATTGTCGTGAACGGCCCCGACTCGCGCCTGGCGGTTGCGCTCGGTGGCGATCTCAAGGGCAAGTTCTCTCTGGCGTTGTATCTGGCCGCCATCCCGCTCGCCTTCGCCCGGCCCTGGATCGCCGGCTGTATGTATGTCGCCGTAGCGCTGATCTGGCTGGTGCCCGACACGCGCATCGAAGCACTGGTCAAGCGCTAGTGCTCATTGCGACTGGGCTCTGATTTCGATCAGCCACAGATCGAGCGCTGCGCCTTCGCTCGAGGCGGTTACGCAGCGATACGGCTCGGCGTTCAGGCACAGCGCATCGAGCGGCGCGAGACTCGCCTCGAGTGAGGCTGCGCGCACGCTGAAGGGTCCAAGTGCGACGATGAGCGTTGTGTCCGCCTCCAGGGGGAGCATCACTGAGGCCGCCGCGCGGCAGCGATGCAGATGCGCGGCAAACCGGCCGCGTCTCGTCATGACGTTGAGATCGGTGACCGGTCCTTGCAGCGGCGCGGCGTACACGGCCGCGTCACCTGCGAAATGACAGGGCTCACTCTCCGGTGAGAGAGTCAATGGGCTCCGGCCGGTTATCGAAAGCTCGAGCTTTCCGGCAATCACGGCCATCTGACGGTCGACCTGCGGGAATATCGAGAAAGGGCCGCCGTGATGCACCTCGGCGAGACTGACGCGCCAGTCGAAGCTGGCGAGGTCGGTCCCGTGCGGATACACCGCGACCTCGCGTGTCAGCCCGCCACCATTCTTCCAGAGCACGGCTGCGCGCTCGGCGGCGCGCAGCATCAGGGCCACGGGACCGAGAAGCTGCCATCGCGCAGCTGCGGTGCCGCGTCGCTGATCTCGTAGTAGCCGCCCTTGTCCGCGGTGAAGATATGGCAGGCGATCTTCAGGCCGCTCGAGTCATCGAGGGTTCCGGCAGCGATGCTGATGTAATCGCGACCTGCACCCTGCCAGAAGAGCGTGGATCCACACTGCGCGCAGAAGCCACGTTGCGCCTCGGGCGAGGAGCAATACCAGCGCAGCGCGTCCTGTGAGAGCAGGCGGAAGTCGCGATGCCGGGCCGCGGTCGCCGCCATCTGGTGGCCGGTGATGCGACGGCATTGCGTGCAGTGGCACATGACGATCGCGCGAAGCGCGCCCGTCACCTCATAGCGCACTGCGCCGCACAGGCAGCCACCTGTCCTGCCGGGTGCGGATGAGGCGCTCATGGCCGGGAAGCGCGCTGTGGGCCCATCAGCTTCTGCTTCAGATAGACGAAGCTCAGAGCCCACATTTCCGCCGCCTGCTTGTGATCGGCCGCGGCGGCATGACCGCCGTCGGTGTTTTCGTAGAACAACACCTCGTGACCCTGCGCTTCCATGCGCGCCGCCATCTTACGTGCATGTACCGGGGTGACGCGATCGTCGCTGGTGGCGGTGACGAAAAGCACGGGTGGATATTTCCTGCCGGCGGAGACGTTCTGGTACGGGGAGTACTTCAGGATCCAGTCACGGTCGGCCGGCCGAGCCGGATCGCCATACTCCGCTTCCCAGGAGGCCCCGGCGCCGATCTGCGTATAGCGGATCATATCGATGAGCGGCACCTGGCAAACG
>JAFAVO010000264.1 GCA_019242385.1 Gammaproteobacteria bacterium
GCCGGCACCGAGCAGGTGCACGGCCGATTCGGCGTTGGCGCTGAACTCGTTGCGCTCGAGCGTGAGGGCGACATTCGCGGCCACCACGCCGCTGCGGCCACCATCGAAATGATTCTCGCGAATGGTAATGGCGCTGTTGCGCGCGTCGGGCTCGGCACGCACGGCCCACACTCCGGCATCGCGGCTGCTGCTGAAGGTGTTGCCCGCGACCAGCCCGTTGCGGTTGGAGGCGGCGAAGCGCACGCCGATGCGGTTCCCACTGAAGCGGTTGGCTTCGAGCAGGATGTCGCTGGCGTTCTCGGCCACATCGACGCCAACGTCGCAGGCGTCGATGGAGCTGCTGTGCAGCCGGAACTGGGCGGCGCGCAGCAGAATGGCGGCCGCCGGGCAGTTGCGCAGGTGCAGCCCTTCGATCGAGGTGTTGGCGCCGGCCACATCCAGTACCGGCCCGCCCTTGAGGGCGTGTGCATCGATCTCGGCGTCCTGCTCGGCGCGGATGCGCACGCCGTGTGGATTGACCAGCGGCGGCAACGGGCTCTCGGGCACGATGCTCCTCACCTTGAGCCACACCTCCGCCTTGCCGTTGGCCGCGGCGACGATGAAGAGCGCCTCGCGCAGGGTGCCGGGCCCGCGGTCGGCGGCGCTGGTGACATCCACCGTGAGCGTGCCGGCGGTGCGCGTGGGGCCCGCCTGCTGATGAGCCTGATGCCACCAGCCGAGCGCGGCGAGCCCACCGAGCAGCGCGAGCACGGCGACCGCCACCAGGATGCGAGCGCTAATGCGCATGCGGACTCCGTGCATGGCCGAGCACGAACACGGTGTGCCAGGAGCGCGCCGGCAGGGCGCGTCCGAAGAGCACATCGATCGGCAGCGAGGCCGCGGTCGCGGCCGCGAGCGCCACCAGGCGCAGGCCGGGCGAGAATGCCGGCAGGTACGGCAACAGCCAGGTGCGAAACGGCGCCGGATCGACTCCGCTCATCGCGCGCACCTCGAGGCCACACTGCTCGAAGAGCTCGAGATAGCTGCCGCGTGCGCGCGCGCGGAAGGTGGCGCTGTCGCAGCGTGCGCTGCGCCGGGCGGGCGCTGCCTCGAGCAGCACCAGGCGGCCGTCCCGGTCCAGGTGGCGTGCCATGCGTTGCAGCGATGCGCGCAGCGCGTCGGCGTCCAGGATGTGCTGCAGCACGGTGACACTCAGCACCAGATCGTATTTGGCGCCAGCGTCCAGCGTCGCCAGGTCCTGGACGAGGAAGCGGCATTGCTCGCCGAGGCCGCGGCTGCCTGCCCGCCGCCGCGCGGCGGCGATCATCGTGGCACTGTGATCGACGCCGGTGACCGCGGCGCCGCGCCCGGCGAGGCGCAGGCTCCAGCGCCCGACACCGCAGCCGATGTCCAGTACCCGTGTGCCGGGGGGCACCCGCAGCCAGCGCCGCAGCGCGAGCCGCTGGGAGAGGTCGATCGCGCGGTTGTAGAAAAGCGGCATGCCAAAGGAGCACACCGCCGCAAGCCCCGCGCCGTTCGCGCCAAAGCGGCGCGCCCGCTCTTCCCAGTAGTGCAGGACTGCGGCGGCGGGTAGTGCCTGCGGTTCCATCAGTACTGCGGCCCCCGCACCCACACACCGGTGGTCGCGGTGCCGGGCTCGTAGTGGTCCTGGTACAGCCGGCGACCCCACAACTGCACGGCGATGAAGTTGCCGTAGCCGACGGTCATCGGCACCAGGTGCGCGAGCGCATACAGCAGGTACAGCGGCACGATCGGTGCGACGTAGGCGCGCTCCGCCTTCGGCACGACGGTGAACAGCGCGATGACGCCCAGGGCGAGGTAGCTGCCCACGGCCCCGATGAAGTAGGCAGGGCTGGTGAGCGCATTGCGCGGCAACAGGTGCGCGAGAAACAGGCTGTCGAAACCCCCGATCAGGCTCAGCAGCAGCAGCAAGGCGCTCAGGACCTTGACCAGATGCATCACCAGCGACAGCCCACCGATGTAGATCACGAAGTGATAGCCGGCGAAGGGCGTGCGTCTGCTGATGCGCCAGATCGCGCCGAGGCGCTCGGTGTAGACCTTGAGCAGTCCGTGGTACCAGCCGACGCGCTGCGAGAACCAGCGGCTCACGGTCCCGGGTCCTTCGGTGCTCACCACCAGCCGCCCGTCGTAGTAGACGCGCTCGCCCTGGCTGAGGAGGATCACGGCATTCTCCAGATCCTCCGCATACACCGAGAGCGAGTGCTCGTGCAGCGCGCGCCACAGTGCGTCGCGACGGTAGATGGAGACGCCGGAGGTGATGCTGTAGTCGGCGAGGCTCTCGCGCCCGACGCGGAACGCGAGCGCGTACTCGAAAGCCTGGAAGCGCGCGAGGAAACCATCCGGCTCGATCACCACACGCGGGCACGCTGCCGCCGCGCCCGACTGCTGGAAGTCGCCGATGACGCGCTCGAGCTCGGCGCTGCTGCCGGCGCCGGGCCTGCGGATCTGAATGTCCGGGTCGATCACCATCACCGTCTCGATGTGGGGCGGCAGGCGCTCGAGCAGCAGCCGCAGCGCCGCGGGCTTGCGCCGGTTGACGCCATCGTCGAAGCAGCGCCAGCCACCCTGCAGCAGCCGCGTCAGCGTGTTGTCGGTCGAGCCATCACTGATCAGCCAGACGCGGTCGCGGTAGGCGGCGAACGCCTCGAGGAACTCATCCAGGCGATCGCCGAGGTTGAACACCGAGGCGACGATGGCGTACGGCCGCAGCGGGACCAGGCGGCGCATACCGCCGGGAAAGGAGCTGGCGAGATCGATGGAAACGTTGCGATTGTCCGCGCTCGGGCTCGCCGTGGCGGTGTGGCGCCGGCGTACGTGCAGCCGCAACAGCAGGTCGAGCGCGTCGGTGTAGACGATCAGGTTGGCGAGCGCGTACAGGAGCAGCGACACGCTCGCGGTCTGCACGTTGGCCGCGGCCAGCACGATCCACAGCGTGAGCAGCGCGCACACTGCGGCCGGCGCCATCAGCATCCAGGCGCGCCGGGTTCTCATGCGCTGGCGAGCAGCGGCGCGCGGCGCGGCTGCGGCATTCGGGCCCGGAGCGCCGCGCGCACTGCTGCGCTCTCGGCAATCGGCAGGCCGCGGGCCGCCATGGGCTCGAGAGAGGCGAGGATCCACAGCAGCGAGCGGGTGCGCGAGGGCAGATGTGCCCCGTGTTGCTGCAGCTCGGCCAGCTGCGCCTCGTAGCTGCGCTCGATCGCCAGCACCGTGGCGCACACCTGCGCATCGACCGGCAGGATCTTCGCCGGCTGATCCCACTGGATATCGCTGCCCCGCACCTGGCGCCGCTCGCACACCGTGTGCGGCAGCAGTGCGGGATCGCGCGCCATGGCGGCGCCGGAGAAGGGAATCACATAGGGGTAGATGCCGACTTCGCAGCCCTGCTGCAGCCAGTGCCAGCAGCCGCGCAAGGTGGTGGCGAGATCCTCGAGAGTCGCCCGCGGCGAGCTGAGGATGATGTCGAGGAAAGGGACGATGCCGAGCTCGAGCGCCGTCGCCAGCGTCGGCTCGATGTGTGCGTGGACCTGCGCCTTGTTGAATTCCCCGAGTATCTGCCGGGAGAAGTTCTCGATACCGAAACCGAGCACGCGGAAGCCGGCGCGGCGCATGGCAGTCAGCCGTTCGCGCGACATCGCGTCGATCCGGTTGGTGCTGATGAATTGCAGCTCAGCCGGCAGCGTGCCGCTTTGCTTGGCCGCGACGATGCCCTCGCACAACGGCAGGATGCGCCGGTCTTTGGTGAAGACGAAGATGTCGTCCTGAAAGATGACGGTACGTACCGTCGGATGTGCGGCGACGATGCGCTCGAGCATGCGCACGCAGTCGCCCGCATCCAGGCGCGCGATGCTGGCGACGCTCCCCTGTGCGTCGTGGAGGAAGTTCGTGGCCGCGCAGAAGGTGCAGCCCATCGGGCAGTAATTGAGCGTGATCAGCCGCACCGCACGGATCTCGGCGAGACGCGCTTCACGCGCAGCCTTGGTAGGCAGCGAGCCGACACGGTAGGCCGCCTCGAGGCGCTCCCAGTAAGCACGGTAGGGCATGCGCTCGTAGGGAATGTGGAACACCGCCTCGCGCAGCGCCGCGCCATCGAGCGCCGCCTGTGGCAACCGCCTCACCGTGCCGTCGGCGGCGCGCTCGGCGGTTCCCGGGATGCCCGTCAGGGCTGCTCCGGCGCGCAGGCGGCTGAGAAGCTCGAGCAATGGCCGCTCGCCTTCCCCGAGCACCACCAGGTCGAACGGACCGAGCCGGTACACCAGCTCCGGCCTGAAGGTGGCCTCCATGCCGCCCGCGACCAGCAGCGCGCGCGGCGCCATACGCCGCGCCAGGTGCGCGAGCTCCAGATCGAAGCGCAGCGTCATGCCCGTGGTCGAGATGCCGATCACATCCCAGCCGCCGGAGAGAATTTCGCGCTCGAGTGCACGCGTCGGAGGACCCGCGCAGCAGTTCGGATCGAAGACCTTGACGCGCGCGCCTGCCGACTCGAGCACGCCGGCGAGCCGCCAGACACCGAGCGGTGGGGCTAGAAAAGTGTACTCACCGCAATTCGGGTCATAAGGCCCGACCAATAGAATCCCTGGCGAATGCATCCTTGCTCTCGGCCTCTATCCCTAAGGCACACACGCATTGTTGGACTGCGACGGCCTCGCGGGCAAGCACAGCCTGCGACCGAGGTGCGCGCGCGCGGTCAAGCTCCAGCTCGGGTGGGCTGAATTACCGCTGCGCTGAGGAGATGACCCTGAGCAGCTTAGCCCAGTGTGAAAAATCCCACGCGCATGTCCATTTCAGTCCGCTCCATTCGTCGTATTTCCGAGGACGACGTCATGAAACCAACTGTGGATCTCGAGAGCCGGCGCGGGGTCGCTGGCACCGATTTGTCGCCTGGCGCACACAGTTGAGCGAGCCTTGCTTGCGCT
>JAFAVO010000323.1 GCA_019242385.1 Gammaproteobacteria bacterium
AAAGCAACGCCTTTAAAAACAACCTGGGGTCGAACGAGCGTTCGACCCATTTGTTCGGCCGCTCGCTTCACGGGCGGCACCCCTGCTGCAGCGGTGCCTCATTCGAGCCACCTCGCCGATCCACATTTCTTTACACTTCTTTGCCCCCTGCCAGTACCGCGGGAGAGAGCGCATGTGCGACCGTTTGCGCCTCTCCGCGACCACGGCGCCGCTCACGGCGCCGGTGGGTTCGAGGTGCCGAGGACTCTGCACGCGCTTCCATGAACGATGACAACCGCCTGCTGCCGCCGCCCGTTCCGGTGACGCAGCCTGACACGCGCCCGGCCTGGCGCAGGCAGGCCAGCGCGCATCGCCGCATGCTCATCATCGCGGCGATAGTGATCGGTTTCGTGTTGCTCGCCTGGCTGCTGACGCCGCACGGCACCCAGTCGCCTCCCGGCGGTCGATTCGCCGGCGGCGGCCCGATGCCGGTGGTGGCAGCCCGTGCGAGTAGCGGAGATATGCCGATCACCCTTACCGGACTCGGGACGGTCACTCCGCTGGCGACGGTGACCGTGCAAAGCCAGATCAGCGGTCAGATCAAGAGCATTTTTTTCAAAGAGGGGCAGAAGGTCCAGGCGGGCGACCCTCTGATCCAGATCGACCCACGGCCTTACCAGGTGGCGCTCGAGCAGGCGCAAGGCGCGCTGGCGCGTGACAAGGCACTCCTCGCCAACGCGCGCGTCGACCTCGAGCGTTATCAAACACTGTTCGCGCAGGACTCGATCGCGGAGCAACAGCTCGCGACGCAGAAATCACTCGTGGCGCAGTATCAGGGGGCGGTGCTGATCGACCAGGGGCAGATCGATGCCGCCAAGCTGAACCTCACCTACTGTCGCATCGTCTCGCCCATCACCGGTCGCATCGGCCTGCAGCAGGTCAATGTCGGCAACTACGTCACCCCTGCCGAACCCAACGGGCTGGTCGTCGTCACCGAGCTCGAGCCGATTACGGTGGTGTTCACACTTCCCGAGGACAACATACCGGCGTTGCTCGGCCGCATGCAGAGCGGTGCCAGGCTACCCGTCGCGGCGTGGGACCGCACGGGCGCGCGCCAGCTCGCCATCGGCACGCTGCAATCCATCGATAGCCAGATCGACACTACGACCGGAACGATCCGCCTCAAGGCGGTGTTTGCCAACGACCAGGGAACCCTGTTTCCGCAGCAGTTCGTCAATGCGGTATTGCTGCTCGACACGCTGCATGGTGCAACGCTCATCCCGCAGGCGGGAGTGCAGCGGGGTGCACCGGGCACCTTCGTCTATATCGTCAACGCCGATCAGACCGTCAGTGTGCGCAAGGTGACCCTGGGTCCTGGGGATGCCACCAATACCGCCATCACCAGCGGCCTCGAGCCCGGGGACACGGTGGTCGTCGACGGTGCGGACAAGCTGAAGGATGGCGCCAGGGTGTTGCTGAGCGAGCGCGGCTCCGAGTCCGGGCCCCCTGGACAGGGTGCCGGCCAGCCGGGTCAGAGCGGGCGGCTACGCCCGCACTCGAGGCCGGGCAGCACGAGCGGGCGGTAGCAGCGCGCGGTCGGCTCCGGCACCTATGAATCCCTCGCGCATCTTCATCCTCCGGCCGGTCGGCACCTCGCTCCTCATGGTGGCGATCCTGCTCGCGGGTATCGTTGCCTACCGCTTCCTGCCGCTCTCCGCGCTGCCGCAGGTCGACTACCCCACGATACAGGTGCAGACCTTCTACCCCGGCGCCAGCCCGGAGGTCATGACCTCTGCCGTGACCGCACCGCTCGAGGTGCAGTTCGGGCAGATGCCGGGGCTCAACCAGATGTCCTCGACCAGCTCCGGCGGAGCCTCGGTAATTACCTTGCAGTTCGGCCTGTCGCTCAGTCTCGATGTGGCCGAGCAGGAGGTGCAGGCGGCGATCAATGCCGCAGGCAATCTGCTGCCCTCGGACCTGCCCGCTCCCCCGATCTACGCCAAGGTCAACCCTGCCGATGCGCCGGTGCTCACCCTCGGGCTCACCTCGAAGATACTGCCGCTCATCGAGCTGCACGATCTGGCCGACACACGCCTGGCCCAGAAAATCTCCCAGCTTCCGGGCGTCGGTCTGGTGAGCGTGAGCGGCGGACAGCGTCCCTCGGTCCGCATCATCGCCAATGTGCGCGCGCTCGCTGCCTACGGGCTGAGCATCGATGATCTGCGCACCACCATTGCCAACAACAACGTGAACGTTCCCAAGGGCACGCTCGATGGGCCGGCGCGCTCCTGGACCATCAACGCCAACGATCAGATTCAGGATCCCGACCAGTACCGCAGCATCATCGTCGGCTACAAGAACGGCAACGCGGTCCGGCTCGCGGATGTCGCCGAGGTCGTCCGCGGCCCGGAGAACGTCTACCTGGCGGGCTGGGTGAACAACACGCCCGGGATCATTCTCAACATTCAGCGCCAACCGGGCGCCAACGTGATCCAGGTGGTGGACCGCATCAAGGCGCTCTTGCCGCAGCTGTCCGCCTCGCTGCCGCAGTCGGTCGAGGTGTCGATCCTCACCGACCGCACCAACACCATCCGCGCCTCGGTCCGCGACGTCGAGTTCGAGCTCATCCTGGCCGTGGTACTGGTGGTGCTGGTGATGTTCCTGTTCCTGCGCAGCATCCCGGCCACGATCATCCCGAGCGCCTCGGTACCGCTTTCGCTCGTGGGCACGCTCGCGGTGATGTACCTGGCGGGCTTCAGCCTCAACAACCTCTCGCTCATGGCACTCACCATCGCCACCGGCTTCGTGGTGGACGATGCGATCGTCATGATCGAGAACATCTCCCGCTACATCGAGCAGGGCGTACCGCCGCTCGAGGCGGCGCTCCGGGGCGCAGGCGAGATCGGCTTCACCATCGTGTCCCTCACCGTGTCGTTGATAGCCGTGCTGATACCGCTGCTGTTCATGGGCGATGTAGTCGGCAGGCTCTTTCACGAGTTCGCCATCACCCTCGCGGTCACCATCGTCATCTCCGCGGTGGTATCGCTGACGCTGGTGCCGATGCTGTGCGCCAAGCTGCTGCGCCATCGCGAAGCCTCCGAGGAGCGCGGCATCGCGCGCTGGGCGAACGATAAATTCCAGGCGGTCATCGATCTCTACGGCCGGGGCCTCAACTGGGTGCTCGAGCGCCAGCCGCTCACGCTGGCGGTGGCGATAGCGACGTTGCTGCTCACCGTGCTGCTGTATGCGTTCATTCCCAAGGGTTTCTTCCCCATACAGGACACCAGCGTCATCCAGGCGATCACCGAGGCGCCGCAGTCGGTGTCCTACGGCGACATGGCACGGCGCCAGGCAAACCTGGCCGCGGCGATCCTGCGCGATGCCGATGTCCTCAGCCTGTCCTCCTTCATCGGGGTGGATGGCACGAACGTCACCCTCAACAGCGGCCGCATGCTCATCAATCTCAAGCCGGTCGATCAGCGCTCCGCCTCGGCCAGCGATGTCATCCGCCGCCTGCAGCGCGAGACCGTGAACGTCCCCGGGATCGCGCTCTACATGCAGCCGGTGCAGGATCTCACCATCGACACCAGCGTGAGCCGCACGCAGTACCAGTTCGTGCTCGAGGACGCGAATCCCGACGAGTTCGACACCTGGGTACCGCTGCTGGTCAGGCGGCTGCAGCAGTTGCCGCAGCTCGAGGATGTGGCCAGCGATCAACAGAACAAGGGACTCGCGGCGTTCCTCACCATCGATCGCGATACCGCCGGTCGTTTCGGCATCACGCCGGCCACGGTCGACAACGCACTGTACGACGCCTTCGGGCAGCGCATCATCTCCACCATCTTCACGCAGTCGAACCAGTACCGTGTGATCTTCCAGGCCGATAGCTCGGTGCTGGCCTCGCTCGATGCGCTCGGCACCATCTACCTTCCCTCCTCCACCGCTGTCGGCGGACAGGTGCCGCTCTCCTCGGTGGTCAAGGTGTCGACCAGGCTCTCACCGCTCGCCATCGATCACCTCGGGCAGTTTCCGGCAACGACCATATCGTTCAATCTGGCCCCGGGCGCGGCCCTCGGCGATGCCGTCAACGCCATCCGCAGGGCGGAAGCGGACATCCATCTGCCACCGAGCATGATGACCACCTTCCAAGGCGCGGCGCTCGCCTTCCAGGCGACACTCGGCAACGAGGTGTTCCTCATCATCGCGGCGATCGTCACCGTGTACATCGTGCTCGGTGTGCTCTACGAAAGCTTCATTCACCCGGTCACCATCCTCTCGACGCTGCCCTCGGCGGGCGTCGGCGCACTGCTCGCGCTGCTGGTGGCGCGCATGGACCTCGGCGTCATCGCCATCATCGGCATCATCCTGCTGATAGGCATCGTGAAGAAGAACGCCATCATGATGATCGACTTCGCGCTGGTCGCCGAACGCGAGCAGGGCATGAGCGCACGTGAGGCCATCCATCACGCCTCGCTGCTGCGCTTCCGCCCGATCCTCATGACGACCATGGCGGCCCTGCTCGGCGCGCTGCCGCTGATGCTCGCGACCGGTACCGGGGCGGAGCTGCGCCGTCCGCTCGGCGTCACCATCGTCGGCGGACTGATCGTCTCGCAGCTGCTGACTCTGTTCACGACGCCGGTCATCTACCTCTACTTCGATCGTCTCGAGCGCCGCATCGCGCGCTGGGGCCGCCCCGGCGCCCCAGATGCCGGCGCCGTGAGCCCGGCGGGCCTGCGCGCACCGGAGGACACCCCGTGAGTCTCGGCGGACGCGACGGCACGGTGTGGCTGCTGAACCTCTCCGAGCCGTTCATTCGCCGCCCCGTGGCGACCACGCTGCTCACGCTGGGGATGGCGCTCTCCGGGGTGATGGCCTACGGCATGCTGCCGGTCGCCCCGCTGCCGCAGGTGGATCTGCCCACCATCGCAGTCAGCGCCTCCATGGCCGGCGCGAGCCCGGAGGTCATGGCGGCGACGGTCGCAACGCCGCTCGAGCGCCATCTCGGACAGATCGCCGACGTGACCGAGATGACCTCCTCCAGCTCGACTGGTGCCACGCACATTACGCTGCAGTTCGGGCTCGACCGCGACATCGATGGCGCAGCGCGCGATGTCGAGGCGGCCATCAACGCGGCGCGCGCGGATCTGCCGACCGCGCTGCGCAGCAACCCTACCTATCACAAGGTGAACCCCGCCGACGCGCCGATGCTCATTCTCGCCCTCACCTCGCGCACCCTCACCCCGGGGCAGCTCTACGATGCAGCTTCCACCATCCTGCAGCAGAAGCTCTCGCAGGTGCGCGGCGTCGGGCAGGTGACCATCGGCGGCTCATCGCTGCCCGCGGTGCGCGTGGAGATAAATCCCGCGGCGGTCTTCAAGTACGGCATCGGGCTCGAGGACGTGCGCGCGGCACTCGCCGCCGCGAACGCCAACACGCCCAAGGGCTCCATCGACATCGGCGCGCAGCGCTACCAGATCTACACCAACGACCAGGCGACCGTCGCCGCCCAGTACCGCAATCTGGTGATCGCCTATCGCAACGGCGCGCCGGTGCGGCTCACCGACGTCGCCGCGGTGGAGGATTCGGTCGAGAACGTCCGCAACCTGGGACTCGCCAACGGCAGCCCGGCAGTGCTGGTCATCCTCTACAAGGCGCCGGATGCCAACATCATCGCGACGGTCGATGCAGTCAAGCAGCTGCTGCCGGCGCTGCAGGCCTCGATCCCCACCGACATCGCCATCAAGGTGGCGATGGACCGTACCACCACCATCCGCTCCTCGCTGCGCGCAGTCGAGAGCACGCTCGCCATCGCGGTGGCACTGGTGATACTCGTAGTGTTCCTGTTCCTGCGTGACTGGCGCGCAACCCTGGTGCCGGCCGTGGCAGTACCGATCTCGCTGCTCGGCACCGTCGGCGCCATGTATCTGCTCGGCTACAGTCTCGACAACATATCGCTGATGGCGCTGATCATCGCCACCGGGTTCGTGGTGGATGACGCCATCGTGGTGCTCGAGAACACCACTCGCCACGTGGAGGCAGGCATGCCGCGCTTCGCGGCCGCGATTCAGGGCGCACGCGAGGTGGGCTTCACGGTGCTGTCGATGAGCCTGTCGCTGGTCGCGGTATTCATACCCATCCTGCTGATGGGCGGCATCGTCGGCCGGCTGTTCCGCGAGTTCTCGGTCACACTCTCCGTGGCGGTGCTGCTGTCGCTGGTGGTGTCGCTCACCACCACCCCGATGATGTGCTCGCGTCTCATCCGCCGTCGCGATGCGCACACCCGCAGCCGCGTGTTCCACGCGAGTGAGCGCGCGTTCGAAGCGCTGCTCGACGCCTATCGCCGCTCGCTGCGCTGGGCACTCGACAACCGCGGGCTGGTGATGCTCATCCTGGCGATGACCGTGGTATTCAACGTCTATCTGCTGATGGTGATTCCCCGCGGGTTCTTTCCGCAGCAGGACACCGGGCGGCTGATGGGCGGTATGCAGGCCGATCAGGCGATCTCGTTTCAATCGATGTCGCGCAAGCTGCAGCAGTTCGAGGCCATCGTGCAGGCGGATCCGGCGGTGGAGTCGGTCGTCGGCTTCACCGGCGGCGGCTCCGCAGGCGGCGGACAGGTCAACAGCGGCTTCCTCTTCGCCTCACTGAAGCCGCGCGCGCAACGCAAGCTCAGCGCCGATGAGGTCATCGGGCGCTTGCGCCCGAGGCTCAATCAGGTGGCGGGTGCCCGGCTTTTTCTGCAGGCCGCTCAGGACATCCGTACCGGCGGCAGGCAGAGCCTGTCGCAGTACCAGTACACGCTGCAGGCCGACAGCATCGCTGAGCTGTACCGCTGGGCACCGCAACTCACCGAGGCGCTGCAGCACGAGCCGGCGCTCAGCGATGTCAACTCCGATCAGCAGCAGAATGGCCAGGAGGTGGAGCTGGTCGTCGATCGCGACACCGCCGCACGGCTCAAGCTCAACCCGGCCACGATCGACAACAACCTCTACGACGCCTTCGGGCAGCGCTCCGTCTCGACCATCTACAAGGCGCTCAACCAGTACCACGTAATCATGGAGGTCGCGCCAGAATACTGGCAGAGCCCCGACACCCTGCAGCACCTCTGGGTCAGCACCGCAGGCGGGACAGTGAGCGGCAGCCAGGCTACCAACGCCGTAGCCGGGACCGTGCTCTCGCAGCAGACTGCCGCCAACAGCAGCGCGGCAGCGCTGGCCGCCGACGCGGCGCGCAACCAGGCGACCAACAGTCTCGCCAACACCGGCCATGGCGTGGCTTCGACCGGGGCCGCGGTCAGCACCGCTGCCGAAGCGATGGTGCCGCTCGCCGCCTTCAGTCACTACGCGCCGGGCAACACGCCGCTCGCGGTCAATCACCAGGGCGCGTTCGTCGCGGCCACGATCTCCTTCAACGTCGCACCCAATCGCTCCCTCAGCGATGCGCAGGCGGCGATCGCCCGGGCCGTCAACGAGATCCACATGCCGGCGAGCGTGCACGGCAGCTTTCAGGGTACCGGCCGCGTGTTCGAGGAGTCGGTCGCCAACGAGCCGATCCTGATCCTCACGGCGCTCGCTGCCATCTACATCGTGCTCGGGGTGCTGTATGAGAGTTACATTCACCCCATCACCATTCTCTCGACCATCCCTTCGGCCGGAGCGGGCGCCGTGCTGGCGCTGCGCCTGTTCGACACCGAGTTCAGCATCATGGCGCTGATCGCGGTGATTCTGCTCATCGGTATCGTGAAGAAAAACGCCATCATGATGATCGACTTCGCACTCGATGCGCAGCGCCACGGCGACTCCGCGGGCGAGGCGATATATCGCGCGGCGGTGCTGCGCTTCCG
>JAFAVO010000103.1 GCA_019242385.1 Gammaproteobacteria bacterium
CATCGACTCCTGGTTCGACAACTACGTCGGCGTCGTATCGCTGGTACGGGTGATGAATGGCAGCCTCAAGACCGGCGAGCGCATCCGCGTGGTGTCGACCGGCCGCAGCCACCTCGCCGACCGCCTCGGCCGCTTCACACCCAAGCCGGTGGTGGAACGCGAGCTGGCGACCGGTGATGTCGGTTTCGTGGTCGCGGGCATCAAGGAGATCGACGGTGCGCCGGTCGGCGACACCATCACGCTCGAGCATCGTGCCGCGGCGGCTCCGCTCCCGGGCTTCAAGCAGATCAAGCCGCGGGTGTTCGCGGGACTGTTTCCGGTGAACTCAGAGGATTACGAGAAGTTCCGTGATGCGCTCGCCAAGCTGCGCCTGAATGACTCGGCGCTGCACTACGAGCCGGAGGTCTCGAGCGCACTCGGCTTCGGCTTCCGCTGCGGCTTTCTGGGATTACTGCACATGGACATCGTGCAGGAGCGCCTGGAGCGGGAATACCAGCTGACACTGGTCACCAGCGCGCCCACCGTGGTGTACGAGGTGGCAAGCACCGGGGGCACGATCGAGTATGTGGATAATCCCGCGAAGCTGCCGCCGGCAAACGACATCGAGGAGATCCGCGAGCCGATCATCATCGCCAACATCCTGGTGCCCCCCGACCACGTGGGCGCGGTCCTCAAGCTGTGCAATGACAAGCGCGGTACGCAGAAGAAGATGCAGTACCTCGGCACCCAGGTGTCGTTGCAGTACGAGCTGCCGCTCGCGGAGGTGGTGCTGGATTTCTTCGACCGCCTGAAGTCGGTGAGCCGCGGCTATGCCTCCTTCGACTACGAGTTCAGCCACTTCGCCGCGGCGCCGCTCGTCAAGCTCGACATCCTCATCAATGGCGACAAGGTCGATGCGCTCTCGATCATCGTGCACCGCGAGAGCGCCTACCACCGTGGCCGCGAGCTGGTGGACAAGATGCAGGAGCTCATCCCGCGGCAAATGTTCGAGGTGGCGGTACAGGCGGCCATCGGCAGCGCGGTCATCGCCCGCGCCACCGTCAAGGCACTGCGCAAGAACGTGCTGGCGAAGTGCTACGGCGGCGACGTCACCCGCAAGCGCAAGCTCCTCGAGAAGCAGAAGGAGGGCAAGAAGCGCATGAAGCAGCTCGGGCACGTCGAAATCCCCCAGGAAGCCTTCCTCGCAGTGCTGCAGGTCGGCCGCAAACACTAAGGTTGCCCAATGCCACAGTCGCTGATGTCGGTCATCGTCCTGCTCTCCTGGCTGGCCCTGCCGGTAGCACTGATATGCATCGTGGATGACTGGTTCCTGCGGCCGCAGCGGCTGATCGCCGCGGCCGCGCCGCCGCACGATGCCCCCTTCATGACCTTCCTCTACAGCGCGCTGCCGGTGCTGATCGCCTGCGCGGTGCTGCGCCTGCTGGTGGCGGAGCGGCTCGACTTCAGCGCCGTGCTGCTCGGCATCACCGTGGTCACCGGCGTGGTGTGGGCGGCCGATCACCTGCTGCTGCGCCGCTGGCGTGCGGCCGCGGCGCGCGCCGCCGGCAAGGACCCGGCGCAGATTCCCGAGCCCGGTACCGTCGACTACGCGCGCAGCTTCTTTCCGGTCGCGCTGGTGGTGCTGCTGCTGCGCGCGTTCGTGTTCGAGCCCTTTCGCATACCGTCCGACTCGATGATGCCGACGCTGCTCGATGGCGACTTCATCATCGTCAACAAGTACGCCTACGGCCTGCGCCTGCCGGTGCTCAATCGCAAGGTGGTGAGCATCGGCGAGCCGCAGCGGGGCGATGTGGTCGTGTTCCGCTATCCACGCGATCCATCGACCAACTTCATCAAGCGCCTGGTGGGGCTGCCCGGCGATCACGTCGAGGTGCGCGACAACCTGATCACCATCAACGGCAAGCCGGTGCCCTTCTACGTCGGGCGCCAGCGCTTCAACGATGGCTGCTACGTCAACATGTCGATCGCCCATGAGCGGCTCGGCAAGCACGAGCACGAGGCGATCTTCTGCCCCGTGGCGCTCGACCGGCAGCCGGTCCTGCCGAGCTGCAAGCGCAACGGCGTACGCGGCTACGTGTGTGGGGACGAGGACGCTCCCGGTGGCGGGCGCATGCCGCCATTCAGCGGCGACGTGCCGCCGGGGCACTATCTGATGATGGGGGACAACCGTGATAACAGCGATGACGGCCGCTCCTGGGGTTATGTTCCGGAGGAGAATCTGGTCGGCAAGGCGACCCGAATCTGGTTCAATTGGGACCTCGGGCGCCCCGGCGGTCCGATGTGGAGCCGCATCGGCACCATGATCCAGTGACGACAGGGTGGGGGGGTTGTAGCAGATGCGTAACAGGCAGAGAGGCGTTACCGCGATCGGCTGGCTGTTCCTGCTGACGCCGGTCGCGATCGTGGTGTACGCCGGGATCCGCGCCGCGCCGGTCTATCTGAACTACATGAAGGTTGCCAAAGCCATGGACCAGGCCGGCAGCGAGCTCAAGTCAGGCGGCGCCAATCCGCAGTCCATCCGCTCCACCATCGACAAGCATTTCGAGATCGACATGGTCGAGTACCCGACCACCAAGGACATGAAGATCACCAGAGACGGCGGCGCCTGGGTGGTCGAGTCGCAGTACGACGATGACGCGCCGCTGTTCGCCAACGTCTCGCTGCACATCACCTTCGATAAGAAGGTGCGCATCGACGGTGGAGGCGGCGTCGACTAGGCCACCTCCAGGCGCATATGAGCTCTGCCGGGTGGCCTGCGGCGTGGGTACGCGAACGGCTGCGCTACGAGCCGCACGACCTGGCGCTGTTCCGCGCGGCGCTCACACACCGCAGCGCCTCGGGAGACAATAATGAGCGGCTGGAGTTTCTCGGCGATGCGGTGCTGAACCTGGCTCTCGCCCACCGCCTCTACCAGGCTTTCCCCCGCGCCACCGAAGGCGACTTGAGCCGGCTGCGGGCACGCCTGGTGAGCCGCGAGCCACTCGCCGAGATCGCTCTCGAGCTCGGGGTGGGCGAGGCGCTGCAGCTCGGCTCGGGAGAGCTGCGCAGCGGGGGCTTCCGCCGCCAGTCGATCCTCGCGGATGCGCTCGAAGCGCTCTGCGGCGCGATCTACCTCGATGGCGGACCGGCCGCGCTCGAGCCGGTCGTGGCGCGCCTGTTCGATGCGCGCATTGCTACGCTGCCTTCGCCCGAGGCGCTGAAGGATCCGAAGACACGCTTGCAGGAGTACCTGCAGGGGCGCAGTCTCACACTGCCGCGTTACGCGATTCTCGGCGTCGAGGGCGAGCCCCACGCGCAGACCTTCAGGGTGAGCTGCGAGGTGCCAGGGCTTGCGCTGCGCGTCGAGGGGGGCGGCTCGAGCCGGCGCCGCGCCGAGCAGCAGGCCGCCCAAGCCATGCTCGAGGCCCTCGGCACGCACAGGGCACACCGGACCGCGCCTGAGTGAGCACCGCCCTACCCAGTGAGTTCCGCAGCGGCTTCGCGGCGCTGGTCGGCCGGCCGAACGTAGGCAAGTCGACCCTGCTCAATGCCCTGGTGGGCGTGAAGCTGAGCATCGTCACCCCGCGGCCGCAGACCACCCGGCACCGCATACTCGGGGTGGTCACGCTGCCCGATGCGCAGATCGCCTTCGTCGACACTCCGGGGCTGCACCTGAAGGCATCGCGCGCTCTCAACAAGGCCATGAACCGGACGGCCAGTGCCGCGCTCGCGGACGCGGACCTCGTGGTGCTGGTGGTGGAGGCACTGCGCTTCACGTCCGAGGACGAGCTGGCGCTCGGGCGGATCGTGCGCGCCGGACGCCCGGCGATCGCCGCGGTAAACAAGGTCGACCGTGTACGGCCACGCGCGCGCCTGCTGCCGTACCTCGCCGAGCTCGGCGCGCGCCATGGCTTCCTCGCCATCGTGCCGGTGTCGGCGCTGCGCGAGGAGAACATCGCCGACCTGCGCGCCACCATTGCCGCACACCTGCCGCATTCGCCGCCGCTCTATCCGGCCGGTGAGCTCACCGACCGCAGCCTCAGTTTCCGTATCGCCGAGAGCATCCGTGAGAAACTTACCCTGGAGCTCAATCAGGAAGTGCCCTACGGCATTGCCGTGGAGGTGGAGCGACTGACCGAGGAGCAGGGCATGCTGAGCGTGGATGCGGCCATCTGGGTCGACCGCGAAGGACAGAAACCGATCGTGATCGGCGCGCGCGGCGAGCGGCTGAAGCGCGTGGGCCGGGCGGCGCGGCTGGCGCTGAACGCCCTGCTCGGGCGGCGGCTGCATCTGAACCTGTGGGTGAAGGTGCGCGCCAACTGGGCGGACAACACCCGCGCCTTGCGCGAGCTGGGGCTCGAATGAGCGTCCGGTCCCGCCGCGTCGCGCTCACCCCGGGCTACCTGCTCCACCACCGGCCGTGGCGCGACACGAGTCGCATTCTCGAGGTACTCACCCGCGAGCACGGGCGCCTCACGCTGTTTGCGCGCGGGGTGCGCGGCCCGCACGCGAAGCTCGCCGCAGTGCTGCAGCCCTTCCAGCCATTGCTACTCAGCTGGAGCGGGCGCGGCGAGGCGGCGCAGCTCACCGGCGCGGAGCGCGCGGCAGCGCTTGCGCCGCTCGCGCAGGAGCGCCTGCTCGCAGGGTTCTACCTCAATGAGCTGCTGCTCAAGCTCACCACGCGCCACGACGCGCTGCCCGAGCTCTTCGACCATTACCACGCCACTCTCGAGGAGCTGCGCCGTGGCACCGCCGCCCTGGCAGCGGCACTGCGGGTGTTCGAGAAGCGTCTGCTGGAGATTCTCGGCTACGGGATCGATCTGGCGACGGAAGCGCGTTCGGGCTCGCCCATCAGGCCCGATGCATACTACGAGTTTCACCCGGGCGTGGGACTGCTGCCGGCGCGCGCGGGCGATGCCGGCAGCGTCTGCGGGCACTCCGTCCTCAGCCTGGCGCACGAGCGCCTGCAGAGTGCACGCGAGCTCGAGGATGCGCGGCGGCTGCTGCAGGCCGCGCTCGGGGCTTGTCTCGAGGGCCGGCCGCTCGCGACCTCGCTGGTCGCGCGCGCCATGAAACGCGGAGCGTCTGCATGAGTGCGGCAATCTTCCTCGGTGTGAACATCGATCACGTGGCGACGCTGCGCCAGGCGCGACGTGCGCGCTATCCCGACCCGGTGCACGCGGCGCTCGCCGCCGAGCAGGCCGGTGCCGACAGCATCACGCTGCACCTGCGCGAGGACCGGCGGCACATTCAGGACCAGGACGTGCTCGCCCTGCGTGGACTGCTGCAGACGCGCATGAACCTGGAGCTGGCCGTGACCGAGGAGATGCTGGCGATCGCCGCCGCGGTGCGGCCGAGCGACTGCTGCCTGGTGCCCGAGCGGCGCCTCGAGATCACCACCGAGGGCGGGCTGGATGTCGCGGCGCAGTCGACCCGGGTGCGCGAGGCTACCGCACGACTCACCGCCGCGGGCGTGCGCGTGGCGCTGTTCATCGATCCCGAGAAGCGGCAGATCCAGGCGGCGCACGCCGCCGCTGCGCCGGTCATCGAGCTGCACACCGGTGCCTATGCCGAGGCGCGCGGGCCGGCGGTGGCGACCGAGCTCGAACGGCTGCGCTCCGCGGCGCGCTTCGCCACCAGTCTCGGACTCGAGGTGCACGCCGGCCATGGCCTCAACTACCACAACGTGCAGCCGGTGGCGGCGGTGCGCGAGATCGTCGAGCTCAACATCGGCCACGCGCTGATCGCGCAGGCGGTGTTCGTCGGGCTCGCGGCGGCGGTGCGCGACATGAAAGCGCTGATGCGCGAGGCGCGCACATGATTTTCGGCATCGGTGTCGACGTACTGGAAAGCGCGCGCATCACGCAGACGCTCGAGCGCTTCGGCACGCGCTTCATCGAGCACCTGCTCATGCCGGAGGAGCACGCGCAGCTCGCGCGTACCGCCCGTCCCGAGCGCTTCCTCGCGATGCGTTTCGCCGCCAAGGAGGCGATCGTCAAGGCGATGGGCACCGGTTTCGCACACGGCGTGTGGATCCGCGATGTAGGCGTAGTGCAGAACTCCTGGGGCAAGCCCGAGGTGGTGTTCTCCGAGCGTGGCGAGCGCGTACGCCGCGGCCTCGGGGTCGGCGAGGCTCATGTCACCCTCAGCGACGAGCGTGGCCTCGTGGTCGCGGTGGCGGTGCTCATGAAGGCGGCATGAATACGCTGGTGTTCGACATCGAGACCGTGCCGGATGTCGAATTCGGCCGCCGGCTGTACGGGCTCGATGGCCTCGCCGATGCGCAGGTGGCCAAGGCCATGTTCACACTGCGCCGCCAGCACACCGGCAACGACTTCCTGCCGCCCGAGCAACAGCGCGTGGTGGCGATCTCCTGCGCGCTGCGCAGCGGGGATGCCTTCAAGGTGTGGAGTCTCGGGGAGCTGGCGAGCACCGAGGGCGAGATCATCCAGCGCTTCTTCGAGGGCATCGAGAAGTTCTCTCCGAACCTCATCTCCTGGAACGGCTCGGGGTTCGACCTGCCGGTGCTCACCTACCGGGCGCTGCTGGCGGGCGCCCAGGCGCCGCGCTTCTGGGAGATGGGCGATGGCGATGATGCCTTCCGCTACAACAACTATCTCAACCGCTACCACTGGCGGCACACGGACCTGATGGACGTGCTGTCGGGCTTTCACCACCGCAACCGCGTCTCGCTCGCGAGCATGGCGTGTCTGCTCGGCTTCCCCGGCAAGCTCGGCTTTGATGGCGCTCAGGTCTGGGATGCCTGGCAGGCGGGCGATCTGGCGGGCATCCGCCGCTATTGCGAGACCGACGTGCTCAACACCTGGCTGATCTATCTGCGCTTTCAGCATCTGCGCGGCCAGCTCGGCGCGGAGCAGCACCGGGAGGAGCTCGCGCGGGTGCGCGCCTGCCTGAGCAGCTCGACGGAGCCTCACTTCGCCGAGTTCCTGCGCGCCTGGCCGGGCGGCGCCCCTTGAGCGCGCTCGCGGGCACGCCGCGTCCCGCACGCGTGCCGGCTGCGGTCGAGGAGGGGATGGTCGCCGGGCTGACCCATGAAGGCGAGGGCATCGTCCACGAGGGCAAGACGGCGTTCATCGCCGCAGCGCTCCCGGGCGAGCGCGTACGCTTCCGTCGCACACGCCGGCATCGCCGTCACGATGAGGCGGAGCTGCTCGAGGTGCTCGAGGCTTCCCCGGAGCGCGTCGCGCCCCGTTGTCAGCACTTCGGCGTCTGTGGCGGCTGCGCGCTGCAGCACCTCTCACCTCAGGCGCAGCTCGCCGCGAAGGACACCGAGCTGCGGACCGCGTTGACGCGCCTCGCGCAGCTCACTCCCCGGCGCTGGCTCGACCCCCTGCCCGGTCCCGCCTGGGGTTATCGGCGCCGGGCGCGGCTCGGCGCGAAGTTCGTGCGCCGCAAGGAGTCGGTAGTCGTGGGATTTCGCGAGCGCGCGGCGCCCTACGTCGCGCAACTGCGCTCCTGCGAGGTGCTGGCGCCGCAGGCGGCGGCGTTGATCGCGCCGCTGGCGACGCTGCTGACCGGCCTCAGCATCCGTGAGCAGTTGCCGCAGATCGAGGTGGCGGTGGGCGAGAACGCCACCGCGCTCGTGCTGCGGGTGCTGGCGGCGCCGAGTGCGGACGATGAGGCGCAGCTCGCCGCGTTCGCGCGCGAGCGCGGCGTGCGCCTCTACCTGCAGCCGGGCGGTCTCGACTCGGTGCGTGAGCTCACGGCCGGGAGCGAGCCGCTGCACTACCGTCTGCCGCGCTTCGAGATCGAGCTGCAGTTCGAGCCCACGGACTTCGTGCAGGTGAACGGCGCGGTCAATGAGGCGCTGGTGCAGCGTGCGGCGGAGTTGCTGGAGGCCGACTCGATGGCACGGGTGCTGGATCTCTACTGCGGGCTCGGCAACTTCAGCCTGCCGCTCGCGCGCAGCGCCGCGCAGGTGACCGGTGTCGAAGGCGACCGTGCTCTCATCGAGCGGGCGCGCAGCAACGCGCGCCGCAACGGCCTGAGCAATGCCGAGTTTCATGTCGCCGATCTGGCCCTCGAGCCCGACCCGGCATTGCCGTGGATGCAGCGTGACTACACCCACGTGCTGCTCGACCCGCCGCGCACCGGCGCGCGCAGCGTGCTCGCGGCGATTGCGCGGCTTGCGCCGGGGCGCCTGTTATACATTTCCTGTCATCCGGGAAGCCTGGCGCGCGATCTCGCCGCGCTGGTGCACGAGCACGGCTTCACCCTCGAAGCGGCCGGCGTGGTCGACATGTTTCCGCACACCACCCACGTCGAGTCGCTCGCGTTGCTGAGCCGCGCGCGCCGCGGCACCGGGACGCGCCCGGCGTGAGCCTCGGCCCCCTCATGGTCGACCTCGTCGGCACCGAGGTGCTGGAGGAAGAGCGCGAGCTGCTGCGCCATCCGCTCGTGGGCGGTGTGATCCTGTTCACACGCAACTACCTCGACCCGCAGCAGCTGAGCGCGCTGGTGGGCTCGATCCACGCGGTGCGCTCGCCGCCGCTCATCGTCGCGGTCGACCAGGAGGGAGGACGGGTCCAGCGCTTTCGGCCCGGTTTCTCGCTGCTGCCCCCCGCGCGGCGCATCGGCCACGAGTTCGACCTCGATGCCCGGGCCGGCATCGCACTCGCGCGCACCCTCGGCTGGCTCATGGCGGCCGAGCTGCGGGCCCACGGGGTGGACATTTCCTTCGCGCCCTGCGTGGACCTCGATCTCGGGGTGAGCGAGGTCATCGGGGAGCGTGCGTTCCATGCGGACGCGGGCGCCGTGGCTCAGCTCGCCGGGGCCTGGATGCACGGCATGCGGGAGGCCGGCATGGCGGCGACCGCCAAGCACTTCCCGGGCCACGGGGCGGTGGTGGCCGACTCGCACCAGACACTCCCGGTCGACCGAAGGACCCTCCCGGACCTGACCCCCGACCTGACCCCCTACCGGCGGCTCATTGCCAATGGCCTCCCGGGGGTCATGGCCGCCCATGTGCTGTTCCCGGCAGTGGATTCCGCACCTGCGAGCCTCTCCGCGCGCTGGATTCGCGACGTGCTCCGCGGAGACCTGGGGTTTCAGGGGGTAGTGTTCAGCGACGATCTGTCCATGGGAGGGGCAGCCGCCGCCTACGGGGACATAGTGGCCCGGGCGCGGCAGGCCCTGTCGGCGGGTTGCGACATGCTACCGGTCTGTAACAATCGGGCGAGCGTACTGGAGCTGCTGGCGAGACTCGATATCGAGCCGCAGCCGGCCTCCAGCCTGCGTCTGGTGCGCCTGCACGGGCGCAGCGGGGCGCCTCACCGCGCCGCCCTGGAGGCTTCGCCCGAGTGGGGGCGGGCCCGTGAGCTGCTTGCGCGGACGACTGCAGCTCCAGCCCTCACCCTCGACCCGGGGAGCCGGGCATGAACAACTGGCCCGCGGAGGCCTGGCGGGCCGTCGTAGAGAGCGCACCCGATGGGGTCGTCATCTGCGACGCCACATCGAGCGAGCACCCGGTCGTGTACGTCAACGCGGCGTTCGTGCAGATGTGCGGCTACCCGGCGGCGGCGCTGCTCGGCACGAACCTGCGGATCCTGCAGGGCACCGATCGGGACCAGGAGGCACGGGCGCGCTTCACCGAGGCGGTGAGCAAGGGCGAGCCGGCCCGGGTGCTGGTACGCAACTACCGCCCCGACGGCACCATGTTCTGGAACGAAAGCGTCATCCACCCCGTGCGCAACGCCGGCACCGTCACTCATTTCATTGGTTACCACCGCGACGCGAGCGACCGGCTGAAGCACCCCGAGCGGCTTCCATGCGGACTGCCGTCGTGGCTGCGCGAGGACCGGCTCACCGGTCTGCACTCGCGTGCCTACTTCGAAGAGCTGCTGCTGCGTGACTGGCAGCTCGCGCAGCGTGACTCGCACGAGATCGGATTGACGCTCTTCGACATCGACGACCTCGGTGCCTACAACGAGAAATTCGACCGCTCCGCAGGCGATGCCTGTATCCGGCGCATCGCGCGGGTCATCGGTGCCTCCTACCGGCGTGGCGGCGATCTGGTCGGGCGCTGGGAGGGCGGCACTTTCGTCGTGCTGACCCAGGGCGAAGCTGCAGAGAAGGCTACGCAGTACGCCCAGGTGGTGCGCCAGCGCGTGCGCGATCTGCTGATGCACCACCCGACCGCGGGCGCTGGGCGCTACGTGACCCTGAGCGCGGGGATAGCGAGCCTGGTGCCGCCCCGCACGCTGGCACTCGAAGGGCTGTTGAATGCGTGCCGTGCGGCTCTGCGCCGCGCCAAGAAGAACGGCAAGGACGGTCTCGCGACCGCCGAGGCTGCGGACTTCCAGGAAAGCCAGCCCGCGGCAAGCGAGACCGCGTCCGCAAAGCGACGCGCCGCCAGCACCACCACCGAGTGAGCCCCTGCGACTCGAGTCCCCTGCGCGGGCGGCGGGGCTTCTTTGCCATAGCAACGAAACTCCACTAATATTTCTATTGAAATGAGGCAGGGGAAGGCAGACGAGGCGTACCCGCGATGAAAGCGCGGCGAACGGCGCGCGCGCAGCCGGCCCCGGATGCCGCGGCGACCCTGTCGCGAGCCACGGTGCGCGCCGCGCGCTGCCTGGGTCTCGCGCAGTCGGACCTGGCGCCGGTGCTCGGCGTGAGCGCAGCCACGCTCTCGCGCCTCGCGAACGGCCAGCGGCAGCTCGAGCCCGGCTCCAAGCCATGGCAGCTGGCGGCGCTGTTCGTGCGACTGTTCCGTGCGCTCGACGCCATCGTAGGCTCCGACGATGCCGCGGCGCAGGTCTGGCTGCGCAGCGAGAACCGGGCACTCGGTGGCGTGCCGCTCGATCTGATCCGCGAGCCTGCCGGCCTGGTGCGCACCGTTGACTACCTGGACGCCGCGCGCGCTCGCATCTGAAGCGCGCGCGTACGCGCGCACGCTCTGGCGCGTAGTGGAGGCTCAGCACACCGCCTCGACCATGCGCCTCACCGATTCGCTCGAGGAGCAGTCGCTGCTCGAGGCGGTGCTCGAGGAAAGCAAGCCGCCGCTGCCGCTGGCGGTTCGCCGGCTCCATTACCTGCTCGCGACGCCCTACCGCTATCGGCCGCACCTCGGGTCCCGCTTTCGCGCGGCACTCGAGCCGGGCGTCTGGTACGGGGCCGAGGCACTGCGCACCGCGCTCGCCGAGAAGG
>JAFAVO010000275.1 GCA_019242385.1 Gammaproteobacteria bacterium
GGTTTCTGCTCAGCCATGCGTCATGCCTTTCCGGGAGGTGCGTTCAGCTTCACCGCCTGCTTGCGCGGGCCCTTGCGGGTGCGCGCGTTGGTACGTGTGCGCTGCCCGCGCACCGGCAATCCGCGGCGGTGACGGATGCCGCGCCAGGCGCCCAGATCCATGAGGCGCTTGATGTTCATCGAGGTCTCGCGCCGCAGGTCGCCCTCGACCGCGAACTTGGCGATCTGCGAGCGGATGGCGTTGATCTCGGCCTCGGTGAGGTCCTTCACCTTGGTCGTGGGGTTGACACCCGCCCCCTGGCAGGCGGCGTGTGCGCGTGCGCGGCCCACACCATAGATGTGGGTGAGCCCGATCCACACGTGCTTGTTCATCGGAATGTTGATGCCGGCGATGCGTGCCATGTTGCTTACCTCAACCCTGACGCTGCTTGTGGCGCGGGTCCGAGCAGATGACGTAGACCACGCGCCGGCGGCGCACGATCTTGCAGTTCTTGCATATCTTCTTGACCGACGGACGTACTTTCATGGTTAACCACCCGAACCGCTGCGGCCGTAGCCGAGCAGGTTCGCCTTCTTGAGCAAGCCGGGATAGTGATGCGACATGGTGTGGGCGTGCAGCTGCGCCATGAAGTCCATGACCACGACCACGACGATGAGCAGCGAGGTGCCGCCGAAACGGAACGGCACGCCGGCCCAGGTGGCGAGTATCTCCGGCACCAGGCACACCGCGGTGACGTACAGCGCGCCCCACAAGGTCAGGCGTGTCAACACCTGGTCGATGTATTCGGCGGTCTGCTGGCCGGGGCGGATGCCGCGCACGAACGCGCCGGACTTCTTGAGATTGTCCGCGGTGTCGCGCGCATTGAATACCAGTGCGGTGTAGAAGAAGCAGAAGAAGATGATCAGCACCGCATAGATCACCAGGTGCAGCGGCTGACCGTAGCCGAGCGCGGCGGCCATGTTCTGCATGAAGTTCGACACCGGCCCTTCGGCGTTGGTGCCGAAGAAGCTGGCGAGGGTCGCCGGGAACAGCAGCAGGCTCGATGCAAAGATCGGCGGAATGACTCCCGACATGTTGATCTTGAAGGGCAGGTGGCTCGACTGCCCGGCATACATGCGCCGGCCCACCTGGCGCTTGGCATAGTCGACCGGGATGCGCCGCTGCGCGCGCTCGACGTAGACCACGAAGTAGGTCACGGCCACCACCAGGAACAGGATGCCGAGCGCCACCGGGCCCTGCATCTCGCCCGAGCTCACCTGGTCGATGGTGCCGCCCACCGCACCGGGCAGCCCGGCGACGATGCCCGAGAGGATGATCATCGAGATGCCGTTGCCCACGCCGCGCTCGGTGATCTGCTCACCGAGCCACATGAGGAACATGGTGCCGGTGGTCATGGTGATGGTGGCGGTGAACAGGAACTGGAAACCGTGGTAGAGCGTCAGGCCGCCCTTATCGAGCGCGCCAGCGGCGGCGAAGGACTGCACCAGTGCGAGCAGCACCGTTCCGTAGCGCGTGTACTGGGTGATCTTGCGCCGGCCTGACTCGCCTTCCTTGCGCAGCTCCATCAGCGTCGGCACCACCATCGACATCATCTGGATGATGATCGAGGCGGAGATGTAGGGCATCACACCCATGGCGAAGATCGACAGGCGCGACAGTGCGCCGCCGGAGAAGGTGTTGACGATCCCGAGGATGGTGTTGGAACGATCGGCGAAGAAGCGCGCCACCTCGGCCGGATTCACTCCCGGGACCGGGATGAAGGTGCCGATGCGGTACACGATCAGGGCGCCGATCAGGAACAGCAGCCGGCTGCGAATCTCCCCGAAGCGGGCAGCTTCGCTGAACGCGGCGGCCGGATTGCTCAAGGTGGTATTGGCCATTGCGCCTCAGGCCTCGATCTTGCCGCCCGCGGCCTCGATGGCCGCGCGTGCGCCCTTGGTGACCGCAACGCCCTTGAGCGTCACCGCCTTGCTGAGCGCGCCCGCGAGCACCACCTTGGCGCGCTCGGTACCCACCGGCACGATGCCGGCTGCGAGCAGTGCCGCAAGGTCGATCACCGCCGCGTCGAGCTTGGCGAGCTCGTGCAGCCGTACCTCGGCGCGCGAGCGCTTCAGACCTGAGCGGAAGCCTACCTTCGGCATGCGGCGCTGGAGCGGCATCTGGCCGCCCTCGAACCCCACCTTGTGGTATCCGCCCTTGCGCGCCCGCTGGCCCTTGGTGCCGCGGCCACAGGTCTTGCCCTGGCCGGCAGAGGCGCCGCGGCCGACGCGCAGCCGCGGGCGGCGGCTGCCGGGAGCGGGCTTGAGTGTGTTCAGTCGCATACCTTAGGCGTCCTTCTCGACACGCAGCAGATGAGCGGCGCGCTGGATCATGCCGCGGTTCTCGGGTGTGTCGCGCACGGTCACGGTCTGGTGCATGCGCCGCAGGCCGAGCCCGCGCGCCGATGCAGCGATGTTCTGCAGCTGGCCGTGCAGGCTCTTCACCAGCGTCACTCTCAGTTGCTGTTCTGCCATGGTCTTCAGCCGGTAATCTCTTCCAGGCTCTTGCCGCGCTTGGCGGCGATCTCCTCGGGCGAGCGGATCTTGGCGAGCGCATTGATGGTCGCGCGCACCACGTTGATCGGGTTGCGCGAGCCGTAGCTCTTGGCGAGCACGTTGCGCACGCCGGCACATTCGAGCACCGCACGCATGCCGCCGCCGGCGATGACCCCGGTGCCATCTGAGGCCGGCTGCATGTACACACGCGTGGCGCCGTGCGCGCCGGTCACTGCGTAATGCAGCGAATCGTTGCGCAGCGCCACGTTGATCAGGTTCTTGCGCGCCTGGGTCATGGCCTTGGAGATCGCCACCGGCACTTCGCGCGCCTTGCCGAACCCGTAGCCCACCCGACCCGCAGTGTCACCGACCACCGTGAGCGCGGTGAAGCCGAACTGGCGGCCACCCTTGACCACCTTGGCGGTACGGTTGACGGCGACGAGCTTCTCGATGAATTCGTCCGCCGGCTGGCCCTTCTCTGGTCTTGCCATGTATGTCCGTCCTGCTAGAACTCAAGCCCCGCTTCGCGGGCTGCCTCGGCGAGCGCCTTGACGCGGCCGTGGAACTGGAAACCGGAGCGGTCGAAAGCCACCTTGCTGACTCCGGCCGCCTTGGCGCGCGTGGCGATCTCGCGCCCGACCGCCTTGGCCGCATCGACGTTGCCGGTGGTCTTCAGGCCCTCGCGTACCGCCTTCTGGGTAGTCGAGGCCGCGGCGATCACCTTGGTGCCGTCGGCATCGGTCACCTGCGCATAGATATGCTTCGGGGTGCGGTGTACGCTCAGGCGCGCCACGCCAAGACTCCGCAGGTGGGCGCGCGTGCGCACGGCACGGCGCAGGCGCCGCTGCTTCTTGGTGATGATCATTTTTTCTTGCCCTCTTTGAGCGTGATCTGCTCACCGGCATAGCGCACGCCTTTGCCCTTGTAGGGCTCCGGTGGCCGGATATCGCGGATTTCGGCGGCCACCTGGCCCACCTTCTGGCGGTCGATGCCTTTGACGAGAATCTCGGTCTGGCTCGGGGTCTCGATGCTGATGCCCTCGGGAATCGGCACGTTGACGGGGTGCGAGAAGCCGAGCGTCAGGTTGAGGCTCTTGCCCTGCACCTGCGCGCGGAAGCCGACCCCGACCAGCTCGAGCTTCTTCTCGTACCCCTTGGTGACACCGCGCACCATGTTGGCGAGGTGCGCGCGCGTCGCACCCGCCCGGGTGCGCGCGAGCCCGGGCTCGGAGAACTTGATCTCGAGCTTCTTCTCGTTCTGCACCACCGACACGCCGGCGGCGAGGGGCAGGCGCAGCGAGCCCTTGGCGCCCTTGATGGTGATCGAATCGGGCGCGAGCGTCGCACTCACACCCTGTGGCAGTTCGACCGGAGCTTTGGCAATTCGCGACATTGTGGCTTCCTGACCTGTGCCGCCGCCCTCAGGCGACGATGCACAGCACCTCGCCGCCCTGCCCGGCGGCACGCGCCTGGCGGTCGGTCATCACGCCCTTGGGGGTCGAGACGATCACCGTGCCCATGCCCCCGAGAATCCTCGGCAGCTCATCCTTGCCGCGGTAGATCCGCAGACCCGGACGGCTGACGCGCTCGAGACGGTCGATGACCGGGCGGCCCTCGAAATATTTCAGTCCGATCGTCAGGCGCGGCTTGCCGCCGTCGGCATCCAGACGGAAGTCGGCGATGTAGCCCTCCTCCTTCAGCACCTTGACGATCGCGGTCTTGAGGCGCGAGGAGGCGAGATGCACCTCGCTCTTGCCCGCGGTCTGGCCGTTGCGGATACGGGTCAGCAGGTCGGCAATGGGATCAGTCATGCTCATGCGGCGCCCCTCACCAGCTCGCCTTGGCGAGGCCCGGTATCTCGCCGCGACTTGCGACCTCGCGGATCTTCACGCGCGCGAGACCGAACTTGCGGTAGACGCCGCGCGAGCGCCCGGTGATGGCGCAGCGCTTGCGCTGCCGCGAGGGGCTCGCATCGCGCGGCAGCGCCTGCAGCGCGGCCTGCGCCGCGGCGCGCTCCTCGGGTGAGCTCTTGGGGCTGCGGATCAGCTCCTTGAGCTTCGCGCGCTTGGCTGCGTACTTTTTCACGATCCCGGCGCGACGCTTCTCGCGCTCGACCATGCTCGTCTTCGCCATAGACTTTACGGTTCCTGCTTACTTCCGGAACGGGAAGTTGAATGCCTCGAGCAACGCTCGGCCGTGACGGTCATCCCTGGCCGTCGTAGTGATGGTGATGTCCATGCCCCGCACCTGATCGATCTGGTCGTACTGGATCTCGGGGAAGATGATCTGCTCCTTGACGCCGAGGGAGTAATTGCCCTGGCCATCGAAGGAGCGCGGTGACACTCCGCGAAAGTCGCGAATGCGCGGCATCGCGATGTTGATCAGGCGATCGAGAAACTCGTACATGCGCATGCCGCGCAGCGTGACCTTCGCGCCCACGGGCAAGCCCGCGCGGATCTTGAAGGAGGCGATCGCCTTGCGCGATTTGGTGACCAGCGGCTTCTGGCCGGTGATCTTGATGAGATCGGCGACCGCCGCGTCCATCACCTTCTTGTCGGCCACCGCCTCACCGACGCCCATGTTCACGGTGATCTTGCTGATGCGCGGCACCTGCATCAGGTTCTCGATCTTGAGCTCCGAGCGCAGACGCGGCACCACCTGCTCGCGGTAATACTGCTGCAGGCGCGGCCGGCCCGAGGGGCGCTCATCGGCCGCGCGGTGGCCGTGCGCCGCTACCTGCGCCTCGGCGGGCTTATCGCCCTGCTTGGCTGCCGGCTTCTGCTTGTCCGCCTTCTGCTTGTCCGCCTTCTGCTTGCCGGCGGCCTTGCCCGCCGGTTTGGCTGCATCCGCTTCAGACATCGAGCATCTCTCCGTTCGACTTGAAGAAGCGCACGCGTTTACCGTCGGCGAGGGTCTTGACGCCGACACGGTCGGCCTTCTTCGCCGCCGGGTTCCAGATCGCGACCTTGGAGATCGCGAGCGGCATCTCCTTCTCGATGATGCCGCCCTGCTTGCCGGCCTGCGGATTGGGCTTGGTGTGCTTCTTCATCATGTTCACGCTCTCGATCAGCACGCGGCCATCGGCGAGCACCTGCAGCACTGCGCCGCGGCGTCCCTTGTCGCGTCCCGAGAGCACGATCACCTGATCGCCTTTGCGAATCTTCTTCATGTCACAGCACCTCGGGCGCGAGCGAGATGATCTTCATGAACTGCTGGTTGCGCAGCTCACGGGTCACCGGGCCGAAGATGCGCGTGCCGATCGGCTCGAGCTTGTTGGTGAGCAGCACCGCGGCGTTGCCGTCGAAGCGGATCAGGGAGCCATCGGGACGGCGCACTCCGTGCGTGGTGCGCACCACCACCGCGTCGTACACCTCGCCCTTCTTCACCTTGCCGCGCGGAATCGCGTCCTTGACGCTCACCTTGATGACATCGCCCACGGTCGCATAGCGGCGGCGCGTGCCACCGAGCACCTTGATGCACATAAGCGTGCGCGCGCCGCTGTTGTCAGCGGCATTCAGCATCGTGCGCAACTGGATCATGATTCAACCTGCCTTCAGCGCGCCGCGGCCTTCTGCACCACCTCGAGCAGCCGCCACGACTTGCGCCGCGAGAACGGCCGACACGGAGTGATGATCACCAGATCGCCCTCGCGCGAGGCGCCACCCTCATCGTGCGCCAGGAGCTTGGTGGTGCGGCGGATGTACTTGCCGTAGGTCGGATGCCGCACCAGCCGCTCGATCTCGACCGCGATGGTCTTCTGCATGCGGCTGCTGACCACGCGGCCGGTGAGCGTGCGTGTGCCCGGTGGCGGCGCGGTCGCAGCGGCGGCCTCCGCCGGCTGCGGCGCGCCCGCGGCGGCTGCCTCGGCCGGTACCGGCTGCGGCTTGGGCGCCGCGGCCGGCTTCTTCACTTTGGGTTTCTTCGCCTTGGTCGCGCTCACTTGCTCTTTCCTCCGGCACGGGACGCACGCTGCTGGCGCAGCGCGGTCTTGACGCGCGCAACGTTGCGGCGCGCCACGCCAAACTGGGCCGGCTTCGGCTGCTGGCCCGTGGCTCGCTGCATGCGCAGCGAGAACTGCTCCTTGCGCAGCTTCACCAGCTCATCGCCCAGCTCTGCAGCCGACAGCGTGCGCAGCTTGTCGCGGTACTGCCGCAGCTCTCCGATCTTCATCAGCGCACCTGCCGTTTCACGAAAGAGGTGGAGACCGAGAGCTTCGAGCCGGCGAGGCGGAACGCCTCGCGGGCGGTAGTCTCGTCCACGCC
>JAFAVO010000154.1 GCA_019242385.1 Gammaproteobacteria bacterium
CGGAGATCTCGAAGCACACCTGCCCGGGCGTGACGCCCGTGCTGTCGAGGCACTCCACCACGAACTCGAGGAACTGCAGATCCCCGAGCGTCTGCCCGGAGATATTGATCGCGACACTGTGCTCGGCCGGCAGCGCGAGCGCGCCGCGCCCGAGCGCGGCGAGAGTGGTCTGCACCACCCAGCGATCGACCAACCCCATGAGGCGGTAGCGCTCCGCCGCGCGCATGAACTCCGCCGGCGCCAGATCGTGTCCGGACTCGTCGTGCAGCCGCACCAGCACCTCCATCGCCGGACCACCTCCGTCCTCATGCGCGGGCACGATCGCCTGGTGGTAGAGGTGGAAGCGGTTCTCCTTGAGCGCGCTCTGCAGCCGCTGCAGCCACTGGATCTCGCCGGTATGGCGCGCCAGCGCCTCATCGCGTGCGGAGTACACCACCACGCGGCCCGTGCCCTGCTTCTTGGCGACGTAACAGGCCGTGTCGGCGGCGGCCAGCAGCTCTTCGAGCGTGCCGCTCTCGCGCGAGATCTCGACGAGTCCGATGGAGGCGCCGATGTTGAAGATCTTGTCGCGCCACACGAACCGATGGTCGCCCACGGCGCGGGTGACATCGTCGGCGATCTGCCGGGCCTTCTCCAGCGGACAGCCTACCAGCAGGATGCCGAACTCATCGCCGCCGAGCCTGCCGACGGTGTCGCTGTCGCGCACCGCATCGCGCAGCAGCTTGGCCACCTCGCGCAGCATGCTGTCGCCCGCCACGTGGCCGCTGGTGTCGTTCACCAGCTTGAAGCGATCGAGGTCCAGGTAGCACAGCACGTGCTGTCCGTCACCGCGGTGGCCGCTCTCGATAGCCTCCTCCAGACGCCGCTCGAACTCGCGCCGGTTCACGAGCCCGGTGAGTGCATCGTGCGTCGCCTGATAGGACATCTGGCGCGTGAGCCCGCGCATCTCGGTGACATCGTGCAGCATCACGACCGCGCCCACGAGCTCGCGCGCCGCGTTGCGGATCGGCGAGGCGGACAGCTCGATCGAGCGCTCGCTGCCGCCCGCACGCCCCAGCATGAGCGTGCGCCGGCTGAGGTTCACCGCGGCGCCGCTGGTGAGTGCCTGATGCACCGGATCGGACAGCAGGCGCCGATCGGTCTCATCGACCAGGCTCACGATCTCCTCGAGGAGCTTGCCGCGCGCGAGCTCCGCGGTGCTGCCCGTCAGCTGCTCGGCAGCCGAGTTCATGTAGCTGATGCGGCCGTCCTTGTCCGTGGCGATGATGGCCTCGGCGAGTGAGTCGAGGGCGAGCGCCTGCGGTGCCGAGGCGGCCTCGACCTGCAGACGCAAGGCCTGCGCGGTCATGGTGGGCACGATCTCGACCCCGGTAATGAGCAGCGCGCTGCCCTTGTCGTATTCGATCGGGCTCGAAGCGATCTCGAGCCGCGCCATCTGCCCCTGCAGACCGACCATGTCGATCTCGTAGCGCTCCGCCGCACTCTCGCCGGCGAGGCGCCGCCGGATGTTCTCGCTCACGAGCTCCGAGTACTCGGGTGGAACCAGATCGGCGAGCCGCCGCCCGATGAGCTCGGCCCGGTCGACACCGACGAAGCTGCCGAATTGTCGGTTGGCGTAGAGGATCACATCGCCGTGCACCAGCACCGCCTCGTGGATGCGCTCGCCGAGCTCAGTGAAGAGCTTGGGCGCATACGCGGCATCGCGCTCGCTGCCGCTCGTGCGCGTCAGCAGATGGTTGACCGCGGTGACGAGCGCTGCCACCTGCGGATTGTCGCTGGCCAAATCCACGCGGCCCGGCAAACGTCCACCGATGGCGATGCGCTGCAGCTGCTGCGACAGCTCCGCCAGCTTGCGCAGGTCGCGGCGCTGCAGCCCGTACAGGGCCAGGAGCAAAGCGGCGATGAGCGCGAACAGGAGCGACAAAAGCCCGGCAATCGACATCTGGTTGTTCTCAAGCCTTCTGCTTGGGGCTTCCCGCTGGGCTGCGCAGGCGCTTGTGATTCGACTTGTAGCGCCAGCAGGTTATTGACGCAGCAAGCATATCCCAGAGGGGGGCTCGCCCCGTCGGTATTTCACCATATCTCGTCGCAGGGCCGCTTGGCAGCGAGCGGGAAAACCCTTAACTTCTCCGGCCTTTTCAGGCGTAACAATAAGTCCAATCGGGAGGCTGGCGTGCAGATGGTGGATGTCCGCGAGCAGATGATCGAGCAGCAGGTGCGCGCCTGGGACGTGCTCGATGAGCGCGTGCTGGCCGTGTTGCGCCGGGTGCCACGCGAGCTGTTCGTGCCGGAGGGACAGCGTTACCGCGCTTATGCGGACGCCGAGGTGCCGCTCGCCCGTGGCCAGCATATGTTGCGTCCGAGTGTGGTGGGGCGCTTGCTCCAGGCACTGATGCCGCTGCCGGGCGAGCAGGTGCTCGAGATCGGTGCCGGTACCGGGTTCGTCACCGCCTGCCTGCGCGCCATGACAGCGAAGGTGCGTTCGCTCGAGATCTATCCGGAGCTCGCCGAAGCGGCGCGACACAACCTCGCGCAATTCGGGATGAGCGATGTCGAGGTGATCGGCGGCGATGCCATGCAGGGGGATGGTGGCGCGCGCTATGACGTGATTGCGCTCACCGCCTCGCTTCCGGTCTACGATGCGCGCTTCGAGCGCATGCTGGCCGTTGGCGGGCGGCTGTTCGTGGTCGTGGGCGAGCCGCCGGTGATGGATGCACGGCTGGTGTGGCGCACGTCCGAGGACTCGGTAACCAGCCGGAGCCTGTTCGAGACCGTGATCGACCCGCTGGTGAATGCGGTGCGGCCGCCGGAATTCAGGTTCTGACGAGCCGCGTGCTGCGGCCACTGACCAAAGGGAAATGCCATGAATCGCGCCGCGACCCTCGCCCTCGTACTGCTTGCGCTTCCGCTCGCTGCGCCCGCCAAGGACCTGATCGGGGTGTTCGAGGATGCGGTGCACAACGATCCGGTCATCCGTCAGGCAGACGCCAATCGCCTCGCCGCACGCGAGTCCAAGCCCCAGGCGCTCGCGGCGCTGCTGCCGCAGCTGAACGGCACCGCCGGGATCACGCGCGAGCACGCCTCCGGCTTCGAGAGTCAGATTCTCGCGGCCGGGAGCCCCAGCAACCCTTCGCTGGTGCCCGTCCGGACGGCCGACCAGATCGACAACACCATCCAGCAGTGGAGTCTGAACCTGCGGCAGAACGTCTTTTCCTGGTCGAACTGGATGACGCTCAGGGCCGCGAGTCACGAGGTGGCGCAGGCGGAGGCCAACTATGCCGCCGCGGAGCAGCAGCTCATCCTGCGGGTGTCGCAGGCCTACTTCAACGTGCTCACGGCGATCGACACGCTGGATGCGGATCAGACCTCGCTCGAGGCGATCTCGCGTCAGCTCGATCAGGCCAACAAGCGCTTCGAGGTCGGGTTGATCGCCATCACCGATGTCGAGGACGCGAAAGCGGCGCGCGACAGCGCCGCCTCCACGGTGATCGCCGCCAAGCGCACCCTCGCCACCAGCGAGGACCAGCTGCAGGAGATCACCGGTCAGAAGTACGATGCGCTCGCCAAGCCCGGCGCGAACATGCCGCTCAACAACCCTGAGCCCGCCGACCAGAGCCGTTGGGTCAACATCTCGCTCGAGCAGAATCTGTCGCTCATCTCCAGCCGTCTGTCGGCCGATATTGCCCGCGAGAACGTGCATGTGGCACAGGGCGGACACCTGCCGACCCTCGACCTGGTCGCGGGTCGCTCGTGGAACTACACCAGCTCCGACCAGATCTTCGAGAGCCAGCGCTTCTCGAACGTCGACAG
>JAFAVO010000227.1 GCA_019242385.1 Gammaproteobacteria bacterium
TCACCGACGTGGGTAAAGCCGCCCTCGAGCATCTCGGCGAAGCACAGTGCGCTGATGGCCTCGAGCTCCTCGGGGCCGAGCCGCTCGACGAAGCGGTACATGAGCTCACGCCAGCTCCAGAAGCTGTCCGCGCCGTCGGCGCGCCGCTCGGTGAGCCCGGCGAGCCCGCGTTGGAAGGCGTGGCTGTGCAGGTTGGGAAGCCCGGGAAGGCCGATGGCGTGCCGCTCATCTCCCGGCTGCGGCCGGGTCCCGGCACTCACCGCCTCGATGCGTCCGGCACGCGCGGTGACGCGCACTCCCTGCGCCCAACCCGAGGGCAGCAGCGCAGTCTCAAACCACAGGCTCGCCATGGAGTAGATTATTCATTATCGACCGCCGCAACGTCAGCTCTGGAGCAGCACATGATCACCGCCGCCGAGGCACCCTGGCTCACGCTGCGGCAGGGTTCGGCGCCGCTGCTGCTGTGCATGCCGCACACCGGCACCACCATCCCCGCGGATCTGGAGCCGCGACTGGTCTCGCCGTGGCTCGCCCGCAAGGACACGGACTGGTGGATCGATCGGCTGTATGAGTTCGCGGGCGAGCTCGGCGCGAGCCTGGTGCGCACGGCGATCTCGCGCACCGTCATCGACTGCAACCGCGACCCCTCGGGCGCCTCGCTGTACCCGGGGCAGGCGACCACCGGGTTGTGTCCGACGACGACCTTCGACGGGGAGCTGCTGTATCGCAGCGCAGCCGCGCCGCAGGAGCCGGACATCGCGGCGCGCCGCCGCGACTACTTCGACCCCTACCACCGCGCCATCGCGCGTGAGATCGCGCGCCTGCGGGCACTGCATCCGCTCATCGTGGTGTACGACTGCCATTCGATCCGCTCGGCAATCCCGCGGCTATTCGCCGGCACGCTGCCGCACTTCAACATCGGCACGTTCGCCGGCGCGAGCTGCTCGCCGGAGCTCACCGCCCGCATCGAGCGGCTGTGTGATGGTGGCCCCTTCTCGCGAGTGACCAATGGCCGCTTCCAGGGCGGCTACACCACGCGTCATTACGGGCAGCCGCGCGAGGGCGTGCACGCCGTGCAGATGGAGCTCGCGTGCCGCGGCTACCTGCGGGAGCCGGCTGGCGAGGTCGACGCCAGCAACTGGCCGAGTCCGTGGGACGAAGCCGCGGCCGCGCCGATGCGCACGCTGCTGCAACAGGTGCTCTCGGCCTGCCTGGCATTCGCCGCGGCGACGCGCAGCTAGCGGCGCAGCCGGCGGCGCACGGCCGATACGATGTCGTGCACCTCGCCGATCCCGAGCACGCTCGCACATCCGAAGAAGACCGCAGCGCCGCTGCCGATGATGAGCGCGAGGCTGACCAGCTTCGGCCAGAAAGGCTGCAGCGCCCAGTCGGCGAGCAGCAGGTGGTTACCGGCCCAGCAGACCGCAAAGAGCGCCGCCGAAGCCAGGGCCACCTTGGCAAGCAGCCTCACCATGAGGCGCGACTCGAGCCGCCCGAGCTCGGAGCGCATGAGCAAGTAGAGGATGAGGAAGTTGCTGCTCGCAACGCATGCGGTCGAGAACGCGAGCCCGCGGTGGCCCCAGCCGAGCTCGCGGGTGAAGATCCAGTTGAGCACCAGGTTGAGTGCCACGGCGATGAAGCTGACCACCATCGGCGTCTTGCGCCGGTCGAGGGCGTAGAAGGCGTTGACCAGAACCTTGAGTGCCGCGTAGCCGCACAGCCCGAGCGCGTAGAAGCGCAACGCCCCGGCAGACTGGGCGGTCTCGTATGCGCCGAAGCGGCCGTGCTGATAGAGCACGGAAATGATCGGATCGGCCAGCACGATGAGTCCCACGCTCGCCGGAATGGTCATGAGGAAGGCGAGCCGCATGCCGCGTGCCAGCTCGCTGCGGAACGCAGCGGTGTTGCCGGTGGCGGCCATGCGCGCGAGCAGTGGCAGCGCCACCGTGCCGAGCGCCACACCAAAGATGCCGAGCGGCAGCTGCATGAGGCGAAACGCCACGGTCAGCCAGAAAGTCGGACCGTCGCCGAGCTTGGAGGCAAACACCGAGTTCACCAGCACGTTCACCTGCGTGGTGCTCGCGGCGATGACCGAGGGTCCCATCAGCCGCAAAATGGCGCGCACCCCCGCATCACGCCAGCGCAGGTCCGGACGAATCATGTAACCCTCGCGCTGCAGCGCCGGCAGCTGTACCACGAGCTGCAATGCGCCGCCCACGAGCGTGCCGATCGCCAGGCCTAGGATCGCCCGCGTGCCGAAATGCGGATCGAGCCAGTACCCGATCAGTGCCCCGGCGACGATCGAGCCCAGGTTGAAGAAGCTCGAGGCCATCGCCGGCACGCCG
>JAFAVO010000315.1 GCA_019242385.1 Gammaproteobacteria bacterium
GCCTGGAAGGCGCGCCGCGCACCATCGCTGCCGATGCCCGATCCTGCCGCGATCGAGGAGGCCGCGGCGCGGCTCGCCCGGGCGCGGTGCCCGCTCATTTTCGTAGGTGGTGGCGCGACCGGAACCCGCCAGCCGCTCACGGAGATCGCCGAGCGTATCGGGGCGCCGGTACTCTGCACCAACGCCGGCAAGGGGATACTGCCTGAATCGCACCCGCTCTCCCTCGGGTGCTCGATTCTCCAGGCAGCGAGCCAGCAGGCCCTGGCGAGCGCCGATGTGGTGCTGCTCATCGGCTCGGAAGTCGCCGCCGGCGATCACTTTCTCACCAAGCGCGAGATCACCGGCGACCTCATCCGCATCGACATCGATCCGACCGAGCTCACGGCGCTGTATGCGGCGGCGGTGCCGATCCAGGCCGACGCCCGCGCCGCCCTGACTGCGCTCGCGGCCGCGCTGGGCCGGCGCGAGCCGACATCGCAGCGCGCGCAGGGCGAGAGCCGGGTGCGGGAGATTCTCGCGCGCAACAGCGCGGGTCTGACCGATCTCGAGAAGCAGCATGCGCGAGTATGGAAAGTGCTGCGCGCAGCGCTTCCTGCCGACGCTCTCGTCATGGGTGATGCCACGCAGCTCGTCTACAGCGGCTCATTCGCGCTGCCGATGGAAACGGAGCGCAGCTGGTACTACTCCGGCAACTATTGCGCCCTCGGGTTCGCCTTGCCCATGGCCATCGGCGCAAAGATCGGCGCGCCGCAGCGGCCGGTGATCGCCGTGGCCGGCGATGGCGGCATCATGTTTACCGTCAATGAGCTCGCGACCGCCGCCGAAGAGCGGCTCGCGCTGCCGGTCATCGTGTGGAATAACGATGCGCTGAAGGCGATCGTCGATGGCATGGATGAGCGGGGCATTCCGCGCATCGGGGTCGAGCCCAGGAGCCCCGACTTTCCCGGACTGGCCCGCAGCCTCGGCTGCAACGGCATCCGTGCGGAGAGCGCGGAGCATCTGAGCCGATGTGTGCGCGAGGCGCTCGCCGCCGACCGACCGACCCTGGTCGAGCTGCGGCAGGATAGCCGCTGGCTGAGTTGAAGGTGGTCCTCAGCCGAGGTGCAGGGCCCGGGGACGACGCAGCGCGTTCTGGTCGTTGATCTCGTCGCGTGGCCGGTAGGGTGCCTCGAGGTAGGCTCTTTCCGCCGCATCGAGCCTGAGCGCGAGTGCCTCGGCGGCCGCCTCGAGGTGGGCGCTGTTTGCGGCACCGACGATCGGCACGTTCGGCTGCGCGCTATGGGCCACCCAGGCCATGGCGATGTGCGCCGCGCTCACCCCGCGCCGCGCCGCGAGCTCGCGCACGCGCCGCGCGATCTCGCAATCGATGTCATCGCCGTAGAACTGCTGGAAAGGATCGTGCGCGGTGCGGGCGGTGGTGCCGCCGCGGGCCAGAAAGCCGCGCGCGAGTGGACTGAAGGTCGTGAGCGCGATGCCCTGATCATGGCAGTAGGGGAACATCTCCCGCTCCTCTTCGCGATAGAGCAGGTTGTACTGGCACTGCATGTTGACGAATGGAGTCCAGCCGTGCATCTGCGCCACGTGGTTCATCTTCGCGAACTGCCAGGTGTACATGGTGGAAGCGCCCAGGTAGCGCACCTTGCCCGTGCGCACGGTGTCGTGCAGCGCCGCCATGGTCTCCTCGACCGGCGTGCCGCTATCGAAGGCATGGATGACGTACAGGTCGAGGTAGTCCGTGCCGATCCGTGCCAGTGATCGGTCGATGGAGCTGGCGATGTGCTTGCGCGAGAGACCGCGGTCGTTGGGGTCATCGCTCATCGGGTAGTAGACCTTGCTCGCGAGCACCAGCCGCTCGCGCGCGGTCATTCTCAGCAGGTTGCGACCAACCACCTCCTCGTTCCTGCCGCTCGAGTACCAGTCGGCCATGTCGAAGAAGGTGATGCCAAGTTCCAGGGCGCGCCGCAGGATGGGAATCGAGTCCGCCTCATCGAGCACCCAGCCCTTCCAGGCGGAGCTGCCGAGGGACATCGTCCCGAGACACAGCTGCGAGACCCGAAGTCCCGTCCGACCGAACTGGATGTATTCCATGCGACACTCACGCGCCAATGGGTCCAGCAAGGATAAGCACGTGTTGAGCTTTGTGCACGGGGCGAGGCTCGCCGTCGAGCAGCACGCCTGAGCGCTACACCCGCCAGCGCTGTTGCTCGGCTGCCGGCAGATCGTAGCCGGCGAGGAAGGTCGCGAGCCGCTCGCTCTCGGCGGCGGCGTCGCGGTCGGCGCGTA
>JAFAVO010000089.1 GCA_019242385.1 Gammaproteobacteria bacterium
TTCACGGCGCACGATGGCTCGCGGCGAACCCTGAGCGCACGGCACGTGGTACTCGCCTCCGGGTCCGCACCCATCGAGCTGCGCCCGGCACCCTACAAGTCCCCCTACATCGTCGATTCCTGGGGTGCGCTGGAATTCGATGCGGTACCGAAGCGCCTCGGGGTGATCGGCGCGGGGGTCATCGGGCTCGAGCTGGGAAGCGTCTGGCGCCGTCTGGGTGCGGAGGTGACCGTGCTCGAGGCGCTGCCGGATTTTCTGGCCTTCGCCGACCAGCAGCTGGCGCGCGAGGCGTTGCGCCACTTCAAGAAGCAGGGCCTCGACATACGGCTCGGTGCGAAGGTGAGCGGCGCGCAGGTCTCGGGCGAAGCGGTGTCGGTGAGCTACAGCGATGCCAAGGGCGAGCAGCGACTCAGCGTCGATCGGCTCGTGGTCGCCATCGGCCGCCGTCCGTACACCCAGGATCTCTTTGCCCCCGAGACAGGCGTACAGCTCGATGAGCGTGGCTTCATCAAGGTCGATGAGCACTGCCGCACCGGCGTCGAGAACGTTTGGGCGGTCGGGGACTGCGTGCGCGGGCCGATGCTGGCGCACAAAGGCAAGGAGGAGGGCGTGATGGTGGCCGAGCTCATCGCCGGCCGCTACGGCGAGATGAACTACAAGGTGATCCCCGCAGTCATCTACACCGCGCCGGAGATCGCCTGGGTGGGTCAAACGGAGGAGCAGGTGAAGGCGAGCGGGCGAGCCTACAAGACTGGCACGTTTCCTTTCCTCGCGAGCGGGCGGGCGCGTGCGATGGAGCAGGCGCAGGGCTTCGCGAAGATCGTGGCGGCCCGCGAGGATGATGAGATTCTCGGCGTGCACATCGTAGGGCCACTCGCGGGGGAGCTGATCGCCGAGGCGGTGCTCGCCATGGAGTATTCGGCGAGCACCGAGGACCTGCAGCGCACCATCCATGCCCATCCGACGCTCGCGGAGGCGGTGCACGAGGCCGCCCTGGCGGTAGACAAGCGCTCGATCGACGGCATCAACCGCTAGCTTGCGTCGAGCAGCCGCGCGGGGGCCCCCAGGTTCTGCTAGTGGCTGCGGCGCGCCTCGATCACGTTGGGCACCGCGGCCAGGCGGCGCAGCACGCGCGCCAGCTGCTCGAGGTCGTTCACCGCGACCGCCAGCGAGAAATAGGCGATGCCGCTGTCGTGATCGGTGCGCGAAGTGACCGCGTCGATGCTGAGGCGCTCGACTGCCACGACGTCCGTCAGATCGCGCAGCAGCCCGCGACGGTCGTAGGCACTCACCGCAATCAACACCGCGAGCGCGCCGGCATCGGCGCTCGACCACTCGACCTGCAACACCCGTTCGGGCTTGAGGGCCGCCATGCGGATGAAGCTGGCGCAGTCGCCACGATGCACGGTGACACCGCGGCCGAGTGCCACGTAGCCCGCGATCGGCTGCGGCCGCAGCGGCGCGCAACAGCGCGCGAGCGTGGTCGGCAGATCGCCCACCCCCTCGATGTCCACCGGCGAGCGCCGGCGCGTCCCGGTGGCGCGCGCCGGCCGCGCGATGCGCGCCGGTGGGCTGGGCTCGAACAGGCGGTTTGCGGCATGCATCAGCTGCGTCACCGTGATCTCGCCCTCGCCCAGCAGCTGGTGCAGGTGATCGACATCACGGGTGCGCAGCTCGCGCGCGAGTGCCGCGAGCTGCTCCGGGCGCGCGCCGATGCGCGAGAGCTCCCGCTCGGCGAGCATCGCACCGGCATTGCGATTGGCGCCCACGTCCTGCTTGCGGAACCAGGCGCGCACCTTGCTGCGGCTGCGCGGCGAGGCGAGATAGCCCTGCTCGGGCGCGAGCCAGTCGCGGCTCGGGGCCTCGTTCCTGCCGGTGATGATCTCGACGATCTCGCCGTTCGCGAGCGCGTGACTGAGCGGCATGATGCGCCCGTTCACCTTCGCGCCACGGCAGCGGTGGCCGAGCGAGGTATGCACCTGATAGGCGAAATCGAGCGGCGTCGCGCCACGCGGCAGGTCGATCACTTCCCCCTTAGGGGTGAGCGCATACACGCGGTCCTCGAAAAGCTCGGCACGCATGCCCTCGATGAGGTCGCGGTCCGCCTGGGCACCGGCCGTGGCGCCCTCCTGCGGCTCGAGCAGCCGCCGCACCCACTCGATCTTGCGTTGGTACTCGGCATCAGGGGGGCCACCTTCCTTGTAGGTCCAGTGCGCCGCCACCCCGAGCTCGGCGTGCTCATGCATCTGCGGGGTGCGGATCTGCACCTCGACGCTCCTCGCCGAGGGTCCGATCACCGCGGTGTGGATCGAGCGGTAGCCGTTACCCTTCGGGGTAGCGACGTAATCGTCGAACTCTCCGGGGATGTAGGGCCAGCGTCCGTGCACCACCCCGAGCGCGGCGTAACACTCGGGGATGGAGCCCACCACGATGCGCACCGCGCGCACATCGAAGAGCTGCTCGAACGCCAGCTGCTTGCGCTGCATCTTGCGGGAGATGCTGTAGATGTGTTTCGGCCTGCCATACACCTGCGCCTCGATGCCGGCGGTCCGCAGCTCACCCTGGAGCTGCGCGCACAGCGCTTCGATGTAGCGCTCGCGATCGGCGCGGCGCTCATTGAGTGCTGCCGCCACACGCCGGTACTCCTCGGGCTCCAGATAGCGGAAGGCGAGGTCCTCGAGCTCCCACTTGAGCTGCCATACGCCCAGGCGGTTCGCGAGCGGCGCATAGATCGCCCGGGCCTCCAGCGCCCTGCGCCTGCGCTCGGCCTCGGGCAGCGCGCGCGCGTGGCGCAGTGCCACGAGCTCCTCGGCGAGCCGCGCCAGCACCAGACGCGGATCGCTCACCACCGCAAGCAACATCTTGCGCACGGTCTCGGTCTGACGAGTGTCGAGGCCCTGAGCCGGGGACCAGTCGCGCGGCAGCCCGAGGGTGCCGAGCCGCTGCAGGGCGACGGCGATGTCGGTGGCCCCCTGGCCGACGATGCCCGCGGCCTGCTCCGAGGTGAGGTGCGCGCTCGCCAGCACCGGACGCGCGAGCAGCGCGTGTGCCAGCTCGGTGCTCTCGGTGAGGCCGCCCATGATCTCGGCGGCTTCGGTCGCGAGGCCGAGCGCATCGGCAGCTGGAGCGCCGGCGCGCTCGAAGGCGGTGCGGGCGCCGAGGATGGCGTCGCGTACGCGCGGGGGACAGAGCAGACTGGTTTCCACGTTACGGCGTCTCGTGCCGGGGCAGGCGGGGAGGAGCGGCCAGCGTGTCGCCCGCGCGGCTTTGCCGTTATCATACCGCCGGTTTTTCCGCGCGGAGCGCTCCATCATGACCGGCCACAGCAAGTGGGCCAACATCCAGCGGCGTGCCGCCGCGCGCTGCCGCCGTGCCCGCGGGCAGCCCTGCGAGGGCGGGGAAGAGGTGCAGTACGAGGGCTATGGCCCCGGTGGCGCAGTGGTGATGGTCGAGTGCGTCACTGCCGACCGCAAGCGCACCGCTGCGGAGATCCGCCGCGCCTTCCTGCAGCACGGGGGGCAGCTGGGCGCGGACGGCTCGGTGAGCTACCTCTTCAACACCGTCGGGCTCCTGACCTATCCGCCGGGTACGGACGAGGAGCAGCTGATGCAGGTGGCGCTCGAGGCCGGCGCCGAGGATGTCGTACCGAGCGCCGACACCTGCGTGGAAGTGCTCGCGGATCCCCTGGAATTCGCCACCGTGCGCGCGGTACTCACGCACCGTGGATTCGCGCCTGCCACCGCCGAAGTCACCCGCCGGGCGGCCACCTCGCTCGAGCTCTCGGGCGAGGAGGCGGAAGTGATGGTACAGCTGCTCGAGGCGCTCGAAGGCCTGGAGGACGTGCGGGACGTGTATTCGAATGTCGAGATATCGGACGAGGTCTTATCCCGTATCGGAGTCAACTAGTTGCGGTCTTCGGCGCCGCCTCGCCCACCGCGCCATTCTCTCTAACGTCTCGCGGCTGACCGAAACACCCGCAGCTGGGGCTTCGCATCTCGATGCGGCTGCGCTTAGCGCGTTCCGAGGCAGGAGTATGAGCGAGCGCGCGGGGGGCTCATCGAAAGCCTAGACTGGAGCTCGTCGGGTAGAGCCAAGGGGGCGTGAACCGTCAGACTCAGCCGACTACATTCAAAATGTGGCGTGAATAAGATTCCGTGCATGGAGGTCCGAGAGACAAGCGACCTCGGCGCTTTGCGAGCGCAGCTAGCGCATAACAAAGCCGAATTACGTCATTGCGCGCTCGAGTATCTCCGAGCGGACCTTGAAATGGCAGCCGTGTTCCTCTCAGTGGCGGAGACAACCTCTGAATATGCAACGGCCTTTCGCGCTATCCAGAAAGCGTGGCGCGCACTCCAATGCGTAGCAGCATTTGCTGCGAAGCTCGAATTGGACCCCAGCGAGCGAGATGCGCTTGGAAATACGCATCGAAGTTTATGCCTGCGAGTAACTCACTTGGCTACGCTCGCCCACGAAAAGGCCATTCGTGAAAAAGCTCGGTTCCCGCACAAGGCGCAGACACCGGATACGCGTTTGGACTATCGCGACTAGCGATTGAACCGCTACGACGACGGGCAAGGAAGCTGCGAACCTGAAAGCGATTCAGGGCTGACCGCGGCGTGGGTCGCTGGCTGGCAGACTATCAGCGTAGAACCTGCGGCGGTTGATCCTTATTACGTGGACGGCGACGGCGAGCTGATCGACCTGTGCAGCGAGCAGGCGCTGATTCTTAGTCGCCCCGAGCAGGAACGAAAAAAATGGATATAACATTCGAGCAGCAAGCGCTCAGGATTCCGGCATTGGAGAATGCGACCGCCGGATGGAGCGACATAAAATGATGCGCTGCTGGTCTAGCCGCCGGCGCCCTCTCCGCTGACCTCTAGCTGCCACGCAGCGTGGCACGCTAAATGGAAGCGCAGCGTTTTGGGCTCAACGCCGTTCAGTTCGACTTCATAGAGGATGTGCGCTGGCGCAATAGGTCGCCCGCAGACATCGCAGGTTTCATTTGCACCGTATCCGCCAAACAGGCGAGCAGGCGTAGCGAGCGGTAATGCGCCCGAAGCGATCCTTGCTCGAACTTGATCCCGCAGCAGTTCGCTGTCCGGCTTCTGTGGGCCGTAAGGCGGTGCCATCGGATCTTCATGATAGGACGGCCATGAGCAGCCGCGCTAGCTGTCGCAAATGAGGTGGCAGCAGTCTTATGTAAGAAGTGCTGCTGGACGCGGCAATTCCTAACGAACGCGCCCATCGGCGCGCTCCGCACGCCCAGTGAGTATCTGCCCAAGCACTTCACTCGCTGCCCCAAACAACGCACCCAGCACGCCAGCGCCTCAGGAAATCAAAGCGAGTACCTGAGCATCAGTCATGTAAATGCGGCGCGAAGTCTACAGCGTCTGACGGATCGTCTAACGTCCCGCCAAAAACGGGCACAGCGGGCAAGACCAAGCGATGCGCAAGTCACTGATTTCAGCTACCCTTGCGCACCGTCGGTCATGCTCAGTAGAGGCCCAGACGGGACGTGTATTCGAATGTCGAGATATCGGACGAGGTCCTGGCGCGCGTTTGAGCCGCCGGCGGCCGGTCCGCTCGCGGCAACCCTGCGGCTGCGCATCCTTGGCCTGGATCCGGGCTCGCGCCGCACCGGTTTCGGTGTGATCGAATGTGAGCGCGGTGAGCTGCGTCAGGTGGCACACGGCTGCCTGAATGTCTCCTCCGCGGCACCGGCGGCGCGACTGCGACTGATTTTCGAGGGGCTGCGGGCGCTGCTCTCCGAGCACGCTCCCACGGAGGTCGCCGTGGAGCGTGTGTTCGTGAGCCGCAACGTCGACAGCGCGCTGAAGCTCGGCCAGGCGCGCGGTGCTGCGCTGTGCGCGATTCCCGCCGAGGTGCCGGTGTTCGAATATGCACCGCGCGCCATCAAGCTCGCGGTGGTCGGCTCTGGCGGCGCGGAGAAGTTTCAGGTCGCACAGATGATCCGCGTGCTGCTCGCGCTCCCCGACCGGCCGGCCGCGGACGCCGCCGACGCGCTCGCCGTGGCGGTCTGCCATGCGCACCAGCGGCAACTGCACGCGCGTATCCACTGCGGCGGCGCGCCGCACTGGTCGCGGGCGTAACTGATGATCGGCTCGCTGCGCGGCAGGATCGCCTCCAAGACTCCCCCGCAACTCACCGTCGATGTCGGCGGGCTTGGCTATGAGCTCGAGGCGCCGATGTCGACCTTCTTCCACCTGCCGCCGGTGGGCGAGGAGGTGCGACTGCTCACCCACCTGGTGGTGCGCGAGGACGCGCACGTGCTGTACGCCTTCGCCACCGAGGAGGAGCGCCGCCTGTTCCGTAGCCTCATCAAGGTCTCCGGCGTCGGGCCGAAGATCGCCCTCGCGCTGCTGTCGGGCATCAGCGTCGCGGCCTTCGCCGAGTGCGTGCAGCGCGAGGACATCTCGGCCCTGACACGCATTCCGGGGGTGGGCCGCAAGACTGCCGAGCGGCTGATCGTGGAGATGCGCGACCGGCTCTCCCCCCCCACGCCACCCACGGGCGGCGCGGCGGCGGCGGCCGGCACCAGCGCCGAAAGCGAGGCGTACGGTGCGCTCGTCGCCCTCGGCTACCGTCCGGCGGAGGCGACGCGCTTGCTCAAAGCGGTAGGTCCCGGTACACATTCGACCGAGGAACTGATTCGCCGGGCCCTGCAGGGCGCGGCACGGGAGTCGAGCCCCTAAGTGACCCAGGATCGCATCATCAGCGGCGCTCCGAGTGCGGAGGAAGAGGCCGTCGAGCGCGCCATCCGCCCGCGCCGTCTCGGCGAATACATCGGTCAGGCGCCCGTAAAGACGCAGCTGGAGATCTTCATCAGCGCCGCGCGCGCCCGCGGCGAGGCGCTCGACCACGTCCTCATCTTCGGGCCGCCGGGGCTCGGCAAGACCACACTCGCGCACATCGTCGCGGCCGAGCTCGGCGTGAACCTGCGTCAGACCTCAGGTCCGGTGCTCGAGCGCGCCGGGGACCTCGCGGCGCTGCTCACCAATCTCCAGCCGCGCGATGTGCTGTTCGTCGATGAGATCCACCGCCTCGCGCCGGTCGTGGAGGAGGTGTTGTATCCGGCCATGGAGGACTATCAGCTCGACATCATGATCGGCGAGGGGCCGGCGGCGCGCTCGATCAAGCTGAGTCTGCCGCCTTTCACGCTGGTCGGCGCCACCACGCGCGCCGGGCTGCTCACCTCCCCACTGCGGGACCGCTTCGGCATCGTGCAGCGGCTCGAGTTCTATGCCGTGGAGGACCTCGAGCAGATCGTCAAGCGCTCGGCAGCGATTCTCGGGGTGCACATCGATGAGTCCGGGGCGCGCCGCATCGCGCAACGCTCGCGCGGCACACCGCGTATCGCCAACCGCCTGCTGCGGCGGGTGCGCGACTACGCGCAGGTGCGCGCTGATGGCCGCATCGGCGAATCGATCGCCGATGCCGCGCTCGACCTGCTCGAGGTCGACCGCGAGGGCTTCGACACGCTCGATCGCAAGCTGCTCACCGCCATCATCGAGCGCTTCGATGGGGGCCCCGTCGGCATCGACAGCCTGGCGGCCGCGCTCGGCGAGGAGCGCGATACCCTCGAGGATGTGACCGAGCCCTTCCTCATCCAGCAGGGCTTCCTGGTGCGCACCGCACGCGGCCGCATGGCGACGCGCGCCTCCTATCTGCACTTTGGCATCAAGCCGCCCGAGCGCGCCGCGAGCCTGCCGCTCTTCGAGGGGGAGCGGTGAGTGTCTTTTCCTGGCCCGCGCGCGTCTACTGGGAGGACACCGATGGGGGCGCCATCGTCTATTACGCCAACTACCTGCGCTTTCTGGAACGGGCCCGCACTGAGTGGCTGCGCGCACAGGGCCACTCGCAGCTCGCCCTGGCACGCGAGTCGCGCATGCTGTTCACCGTGGTGAGCGTGCAGGTCGATTACCGCGCGCCCGCGAGGCTCGATGATGAGCTGGAAATCACCTGCGAGCCGCAGGCCGAGGGCGCCGCATCGCTGCGCTTCGCGCAGTCGATCTATCGCACCACTGCCACGCGCCGCGCGCAGCTGCTGGTCGAGGCGCAGGTGCGCGTAGCCTGCGTGGATGCCGCGAGCCTGCGTCCGCGGCGCCTGCCGCAGTTCCTGCGCGCTGCGCTCTCAGGGGAGCCCGTAGCCCATGGCTGAGCCGCTCTCGATCCTCAAGCTGATCGTCCAGGCGAGCATTCCGGTGCAGATCGTCATTGCGCTGCTGCTGCTGGCATCGCTCAGCTCCTGGGCCATCATTTTCCGCAAGCGCCGCATCATCGGCCGCGCGCGCCGCGAAGCCGATCGCTTCGAGGGCCGTTTCTGGTCGGGCGATGATCTGGCGACGCTTTATCGCGCGATCGAATCCAAAGGCGGCGCCACCGGCATGGCCGGCATCTTCGAGTTCGGCTTCCGCGAGTTCGCCCGGCTGCGCCAGACTGCAGCAGGGAGCGAGCAGCTGCTGGAGGGCTCGCGACGCGCGATGCGCGTCGCGCAGCTGAAGGAGATCGACCGCCTCGAGCACAGTCTCGCGACGCTGGCCACGGTCGGCAGCACCAGCCCGTACGTGGGCCTTTTCGGCACCGTGTGGGGCATCATGAGCACCTTCTCCTCACTCGGTAACGTGCAGCAGGCGACGCTGGCGATGGTGGCGCCTGGGATCTCCGAGGCGCTGGTCGCCACCGCGATCGGGCTGTTCGCAGCCATCCCGGCGGTCGTCGCCTATAACCGCTTTGCCGACCAGGTGACGCGCCTCGAGATGCGCTTCGATGCGTTCATCGAGGAGTTCTCCACCATTCTCCAGCGGCACGCGTCGCGCGCCGGCGCGGCTGCCGGCCAGGAGCGTTGAGTGGCACAAACCTCGCGCAAGCGCCGGCTGATGGGCGAGATCAATGTCGTGCCCTACATCGATGTCATGCTGGTGCTGCTCATCATCTTCATGATCACCGCGCCGCTGCTGACACAGGGCGTCAAGGTCGATCTGCCCAAGGGCGCGGCGGAACCTCTCGAGGCGCAGCGCATCCCACCGCTGGTGTTATCGGTCGACCGCGCCGGACGGCTGTACCTGAACGTCGGCCCCGAGCCGCAGCGGCCGCTCGATGAGGCGATGGTGGCGGCGCGGGCCGCGGCGACGCTGCAGCGCGACCCGGCGACCCAGGTGTTGGTGAAAGCGGACAGTGCGGTGGCTTACGGACGCGTCGTGCAGGCGATGGTCATCCTGCAGCAGGCGGGTGCGCACACGGTCGGGTTCATCACCGAGCCGTTGCCACAGGTCGAGCGCCACGGGAGCTGATGCCCGTTTCGCATGCAACGCTTGAGCGATCGCTGGGTGTCGATAGCACTGTCCGTGCTGCTGCATGCAGCGCTGCTCGGTGCTCTGGTGTACGGTTGGATGTTGTTCCGCCGCCCGCCGCGGCCGGCGCCGACGCTCGCCATCGAGGCGCGCATCGTGGATGCGCGCAGCGTGCGTGGCGCCACCCAGCCGCCACCGCAGCCCGCGCCGGTCCCGGCGCCCCCGCCGGAGCCCGTTGGGCCCCCGCAGCCGACGCCCGAGGAGCTCGCGCAGCGCGAGCAGCAGCGGCAGCAGCAGGAGGCCGCCGCTCGGGAGCAGCAGGCCGCCGCGGAGGCTGCAGCTGCCGAGGCGGCGCGCCGCGAGGCGGAGCAGCGAGCCGCAGCGGAGCGCAAGACGCGCGAGGAGGCCGAGGCGAAAAAGCGCGCGGCGGAGGAGCAGCAGCGCCAGGCGGAGCTGAAGGAGCAGAGCGAGCGCGAGGAGGATCTGCGGCGCGACCTCGCCGCAGAGGAGCAGGCACGCAAGGCGCGCGCAGGGCCTGCGCTCGCGAGCTGGGTATCGCAGATCCAGGCCCGGATCAATCGGGCCTGGCTGCGACCGCCGACGGCGCGGCCCGGCATAGAATGCATGTTGAACGTGACCCAGGTACCCGGAGGGGAAGTGACCGAAGTGAGCATCGGCGAATGCAACGGCGACCAGGCGGTGCGCGAGTCGATCGAGGCGGCGGTGTACCGCGCCTCACCGCTGCCGCCACCGCCCGATCCGGCGCTGTTCGACCGTCACCTGCATATCGACTTCAAGCCAGACTGAGCCCATGAACAAAATCAGGATGATTGGCGAGTCCCTGTCCCGTAGGCGTTTCCTGACATGGATCGCGGTGCTCGGGGCCTGTCTCGGCGGGTCCATTCCGGCCGCACGGGCCGAACTTCAGATCGAGATCACCTCCGGAGTGCGCGATCCGGTGCCGATCGCGATCGTGCCCTTTGCGCATGCCGAGGGTGCGGCGAGCGAGTTGGACGTTGCCGGGATCGTGCAACACGACCTCGAGGGGAGCGGACGCTTTCGCGCGCTATCTCGGGAGCGCATGCCGGCCACACCGAGCCGCGCCGAGGACGTAGCGAGTCCCTCGTGGAAAGCCGCCGGCAGCGATTACGTCGTGGTCGGCCGCACCCGCTCGCTCGATAACGGCAGCCTCGCGGTCGACTTCGAGCTCGTGAATACGCTTACCGGCGCGCGCCTCGCCGCGCAGCGCTTCACCGGCGCGCCGGGCGCGATGCGTAATGCAGCGCATCGCGTGAGCGATGTCATCTACCAGAAGATCCTCGGTGTGCGCGGCGCCTTCGCGACGCGCATCGCTTACATCGGGGTGGACGGCGACCCGCCGGCGCAACGCTACCAGCTGATCGTCGCCGACGCCGATGGCGCCAACCAGCACGTCGTCCTCGAGTCGCGCTTTCCCCTCATGTCGCCGGCGTGGTCGCCCGATGGGCAGTGGCTCGCTTACGTTTCCTTCGAGACCAAGCACGCGGCGGTGTACGTGCAGCTGGTAAAGACCGGCGAGCGACGCCAGGTCTCGGCGCGCGCCGGTGTCAACGGTGCGCCCGCCTGGTCCCCGGATGGCAAGAAGCTCGCGCTCACCCTCGGCGGCAGCAGCGGCAATCCCGACATCTACATACTCGATCTCGCCACCCAGGACCTGACCCGCATCACCGATGATCCGGCCATCGATACCGAGCCGGAGTGGTCGCCGGATGGTAAGTCGCTCTTCTTCACCTCCGACCGCGCCGGCTCCCCGCAGATCTATCAGATAGGTGCCAGCGCGGGCGCGCGCCCCAAGCGCATCACCTTCGGTGGCAACTACAACGCCAGGCCGCGGGTGTCACCCGATGGTGCGCAACTCGCGCTCGTGACCCTCGACAACGGCAACTACCGCATCGCGATCCAGGATCTCGGCACTGGTACCGTGCGCGTGCTGTCGCGCGGGCATCTGGATGAATCGCCGAGTTTCGCCCCCAACGGGGCTACACTCATTTACTCGGAGCGTGAAAGCGGCGGCGGCTCGCTGGCCACGGTATCCACCGATGGCCTCACGGGTTTGCGGCTGAAGGCTCCCCAGGGAGAGGTCCGGGAGCCGGCGTGGGGGCCGTTCAGCCCCTGAAGCGGCGTAGCGAGAACACGCCGATTGCGGAGGACGTGGAATGTCGGAGAAGGTATCCATCCATCGACTGCTGGCCGTGCTGCTGCTGGTCGTGGCCTGCGCGCTCAGCGCCTGTGCGAGCAAGCCCCCGAAAGCGGCGGCGGGCTCGGGCGAGGCAACTGCAGCCAACAGCGGCGCCGAGGGAGCCGGTGCGGTCAACCCCAACGCGGCCGGTGGCGGCAGCGATGAGGAGGTCCCCGGACCTCAGGCCGGACTGCTCGCCAAGCGCACCGTGTACTTCGACTTCGACAGCAGCGAGATCAAGGGTGAGGGCACCGACATCGTTGCCGCGCATGCCAAGTACCTGGCAGCCAACCCTGCGACGCGCGTGAGGCTGGAAGGACACACCGACGACCGCGGCTCGCGCGAATACAACATCGGCCTCGGTGAGCGCCGCGCGCAGTCGGTGCGCCGCGCCTTGCTGCTCCAAGGTGCCGCGGATGCGCAGATCTCCACCGTGAGCTACGGCGAGGAGCGTCCGGCAGTGGCGGGACACGACGAAGCCGCCTGGGCCAAGAACCGGCGTGTCGAGATCGTGTACCTCGCGGCCGGGCCCGCACAGAAGCCTTGAAGATGCGAGGGATCGCCATGCGTATGACACTTCTGGCGCTGGCCGCAGCGATGGTCGCGGGGTGTGCCAGCACACCGGCTGATAAGGACCCGGTGCAACTGCGGCTCAACGACCTCGAGGCGCGCATCGCACGCATGGAGCGCATCGTGGCGAATGAGGTGCAGGTGTCGCAGGGCCTCGATGAAGTGCAGGGCAACCTGCGCGAGCTGCGCGGCCAGGTCGAGGAGCTCGAGCACAACGAGGACGCGCTGCGCAAGCAGCAGCGCGATGTGTTCGGTGATCTCGAACGACGGCTGGGCGCAGGAGGCGGCGGAGCGGGTGCGGGTGCCGCCGTTGGTCCGGGCGGCGCCGCAACGGCCGGAGCGGCAGCGGGCGCGGCGGCGGGAGCCGCGGCAGCCACGGATGAGGCCGCAGGAAGCAACGCTCCCTCACCGACCGAGCAGGCGGTGTATGCCCAGGCCTTCGATGCGCTCAAGGCGGGCAGCTACTCGACCGCGATCACGGGCTTCAAGGACTTCCTGCACAACTATCCCAGCAGCTCGCTCGCGGACACCGCCCAGTACTGGCTCGGCGAGGCCTATTACGTGAGCCACGAATACGACTCCGCCGCCGGAGCCTTCCGTACGGTGCTGAAGAAGTGGCCCGACTCGCGCAAGGCTCCCGATGCCATGCTGAAACTCGGCTACACGCAGTACGAGCAGAAGCAGTATCCGGCCGCACGGGCTACCTTGGATGAGGTCACCAAGAAATTTCCGGGAACCGACTCGGCGAGGCTCGCCGCGGAGCGGCTCAAGCGCATCCCGGCACAACCTTCGCAATGATGAGCGGCGGCCGGATGAGCTGAGCCGCAGCTGATGCCGCAGGCCGCACATGACGCGCCTCAAGATCACCGAGATCTTCCACTCGCTGCAGGGCGAGGCCGATACCGCCGGCATCCCCACGGTGTTCGTGCGCCTCACCGGTTGCCCGCTGCGGTGTCAGTACTGCGACACGGCGTATGCCTTCCACGGCGGTGAGTGGTGGGAGCTGCCATCCATCCTGGAGCGGGTTGGCAGTTACGCCACGCCATACGTGTGCGTCACGGGCGGTGAGCCGCTCGCGCAGAAAGGTTGTACGCAGCTTCTCGGCATGCTCTGCGATGCGGGCTTGCGCGTATCGCTGGAGACGAGCGGTGCGATGGTACTCGGCGATGTGGATGCGCGCGTGGTGAAGGTTGTCGATGTCAAAACGCCGGGCTCCGGCGAGGAGCGGCGCAACCGCTACGAGGAGCTGCCGCGCCTGCAGCCGCACGACCTGGTGAAATTCGTGATCTGCGACCGCGGCGACTACGAATGGAGCCGCGACAAGCTGTCGGCGCTCGGCCTGCCGGCGCAGTGCGCGGTGCTGTTCTCGCCGAGCCACGAGCAGCTCGCCGCCCGCGATCTCGCCGACTGGATCCTGGAGGATCGGCTGCCGGTTCGCTTCCAGATCCAGCTGCACAAGTATCTCTGGGGCAACGTGCCCGGCCGCTGAGGCGATTCAAGGTGGCCGAAGCTCATGCGGTGGTGTTGCTCTCCGGCGGTCTCGATTCGGCCACCGCGCTCGCCATCGCGCGCGAGCAGCGTTTCGTGTGTCACGCGCTCTCGGTGGAGTACGGTCAACGCCACGCGGCCGAGCTCGACGCCGCCCGCCGGGTCGCGGCCGCGCACGGTGCCTGCGAGCACCGCATCATGCGTGTGGATCTCGCCGGTATCGGCGGCTCGGCACTCACGGACCGCGCCATCCCGGTGCCGGAAGCGCCGAGCGAGGGCATCCCTGTCACCTACGTTCCGGCGCGCAACACCATCATGCTGGCGCTCGCGCTGGCGTGGGCCGAGGTGCTCGACGCCCGCGATATCTTCATCGGAGTAAACGTGCTCGACGCGAGCGGTTACCCCGACTGCCGTCCGGAGTTCATCGAGGCCTTCGGACGGCTGGCGCAGCTCGCTACGCGCGCCGGAGTGGAGGGCCGGCCGTGCCGCATCCATACACCACTCATCGGCTGGACCAAGGCCGAGATCATTCGCGCAGGCACTCGACTGCAGGTCGATTACGCGCAGACGGTCTCCTGTTACCAGGCGGACGCGGAGGGAAGAGCCTGCGGTCGCTGCGATGCCTGCCGCCTGCGGCGCGCGGGCTTCGCCGCTGCCGGGGTGCCGGATCCGACCCGCTATCAGGGGCTGTAGTATCATGCCCGCCCCGCGGCTGCGGCGCCTGTAAGCCAGGTGTAATTGCCCGTAAAAACGCTGGGGCGTTAGCTCAGTCGGTAGAGCATCGGACTTTTAATCCGCTGGTCGACGGTTCGATTCCGTCACGCCCCATATTGCACCTCGAGCAGCGCGATCTCAGCATGGTTACGGACACCGGAGACATCATCGTCGTAGAGGGGCGCTACACCCTCTCGGTCGGCGGGGGTCAGCCCGCAACCGCGGCGGCCTCGGTCACCGCCAGCTTCGAAGTCGAAGGTCGGATCACGCTGGCGGAATGATGCGACGACGCGGCGGAGGCTCGGCCGAACGCGTCGGCAATCTCTCTGCTGAGTGCAGAGCGTTGCGCTTTTTACCATGGCGAAGCCTTCAGGCTTCACGAAGCTGGAGGCCGTTGTCGGGGCAGCGGCCTCTACAAATCGTGAATCAGCATTAACTTGATCACCCACGTGTCGCTCGCCGGGGTCAGTCCCCGCCCAAGGCCGAACTCCAGTCCGCGCGTGCTGCTGCTTCGATAGTCGATTACCGCGAAGAGGGTATGCGACTGCTCTGCCGTGGGCTTGAAATGATCGAGCGTGCCGAGGTCGGCATATTCTTCGAGCGCTACCGCAAGGGTGCCGTCGATGTTCCAGGCGGCGCGCACCGCGGGAACGAATTCGAGGTTACCAATGCCGCCGGTGAAATCAGTGTCCACGATGGGGTTCACGATCAGGTCGAAGCGCCCGAGATGGACGCCGACGATGGGGCGGATCTCGCCCGCGAAGCGGGTCGGCTCCCAATGGGGTTCGTTGTAGCTCAGCTCGAAGTTCATACCGTAGAAAAGCGTGCGGTTGTGGGCATCGGGTACCACAAACAGCGCGCGCACTTTGGCCGCATCGAATCTTAGTTCCCCGCTGCTCGTCAAGCTGTAGATCGGGAGATACAGGCCCGCTTCGAACCACGAGGTGACGCCGTATGCCCACTCGGGCACCCCATTCAACGAGTGATTCGGGACGATGCCGCCGGGGAACGCCGGCTCGGTGCGCCCGGCTGGGGTGAAGTTGTTGTGCCAGGTAAGGTTGAAGCGCCCCGGAGTGCTGATCTCGGCGTCGTACACCTGAATCTCATCGGTCTGCGCGCAAGTCAACTCCGGCCACGTAACCGTGCACAGCAGTAGTGCCAGATACCATTGCTTCACGACGGCCTGCAAGGGCACGTGCGGGCATAGCAATCGCCCTGACCCGTTCGTTCTTGCCTAGACGATGTGATCCGAGTCTGCAATGGCAGTGCCTCCGCGGTTACCGAGACGTAGCTGTTCGTGCAACGGCATATGTGCCCACGCGCAGGCCTGGCGCGCGACGTCACCTCAACCGAGAAGGCTCGGTTGCGCGCGGCCTCCGATCCTCCTCGCTCAAGCCGGCGCACCGGATGGGAGCGGGCTAGTCTGAGCCGGAGGCTTCTTCGATGCCACGATCCCGCGCGAGATCGCGTGGGCCCGATTGATTGATGAATGATTCAACCAAGTGGCAACAAGGCTCAGAAGCTGATGGTGGCGCTGATCCCGTAGGTGAGTGGGTCGCCGAAGTAGAAGATCTGGGAATTGGCAAAGCCGAGACGGTAGCCCCCCATCGGATAGTGTTTATCCGTGACGTTCTGGGCCCACAGAGCCAGTTCCCAACGATCATTGCTCGGAGTATAGGCCGCTCGCACGTTGCCGACGGTGCGGCGGGGTATATAGGGGTTGTGCAGATTGTCGGCGTTCACGTAGTAATCGCCGCGGTAGTTCCAATCCGTGTGGAGCAGCACGGAAGCGCCGTTCGCGAGTGGCCAGCGGTACTCTAACAGCGAGCTCGCGGTCCATTGCGGCTGCCGAGGGAGTCGATTGCCAGCGAGTGAGACCGGCACTCCTGCACTGGTCTCGGTATCGAATTCAGTGAATATCGCATGTACGTAGCCCAGCGCGCCGCTGATCAGCCAGCGATCTGCCGGGAGTAATTTAAGCTCGATTTCTCCACCGCGGTCAGTGGCTTTGCCTGCATTGCTCTCGATGGATAGAGGGCTGCCCGCGGCGATCGGTTGGAGTACGAATACCTGCATGTTCGTGTAGTCGTAGCTGAAGGCGGCGGCGCTCACCTGCAGCCTGTTACGGAACCAGGAGGTCTTCGCGCCGATCTCGAACGCGAGATTGGTCTCAGGTTGGAGGACCCTGAACTGGTCGACAGAACTGCCGGACGGTGAACTGAAAGTACCCTGCCGGTAACCGGTACTACCATTCACATAGACCATCTTATCGGCAGAGAAGTGGTAACGCAGGCCGGCATCCCAGGTGAGCTTGCTCCAGTGAGCACCCGTATCGATGGTGTCGGGCGGGACCAGCACGGAATTCGGATCAGCGAGCGGATCGGGATTGAGATAGTTCAGATAGTTCGAGTAGGGGTGGACGGCGTAGTGCATCGCGCGATAGGAGCCCTCATCATCGTTGTAACGCAAGCCTCCCTTGGCCGTCAGTCGCGGCGTGAGATCGTATTCGATCCCCCCGAACACCGAGCCGCTATTGAACTTGCGCGACTCGGGCCAAAGGTCGTCCGTGATATAGGCTGGTGCGCTGAAGGCCGTTTCGTTGAAGGGGACCGCGGTTGTGGCGGTCTCCCGCGCAAAATAGTAGAGGAGCCCACCCTGCCAGCGGAACGGGCCGGGGTTTTCCGACGTGAGCCGTAGCTCCTGGGTGAACTGATCATGATTGCCGAAGAAGGCTTGATTGATTAACAGTGCGGGAGTGCCGCCGTTCAGCTCGTACTCGTGGATGCGTTCGGCATTCCGCCAAGCCGAAATGGACGTGAGCTCGAGAACGTTGCGGATGCTCAAATCCAGCCTGGCGAGCACATCCCACGTGGCAAAATCATCCGAGGAGGGGCCCCCCGCCTGGTTCACAACGCCAAAGGGCAGGGCGGGGTTTCCAAAGGCATCGGTCGGGCCCGACAGCGGCACCATATATCCGGTGATCGTGCTCCCGGTGCGCTTCAGATATTCGCCTTTCAGATAGGCCGTCACGGTGTCATCCGGTGTCCACTCGAGCGATAAACGCCCGCCGGCCTTGTTGAAGGCATCGAGGTTGTGCGGGCCATCGGGAGCGAGGTTCCTGATCCATGCGTCTCGGCCGGAGTACGTGAAGGCCGCCCGTGCCGCCAAAGTCGCCGTGAGCGGCACGTTGACCATCCCTTCCGCGAACCGCTCGCCGTGATTCCCATAACCCGCTGATCCGGACGCCGCCAGAGTGTGCGTCGGATGCGCACTGATGAAGTTGATGGCGCCCCCGGTGGTATTTTTCCCCCAGAGCGTCCCTTGTGGCCCGAGGAGCACCTCCACGCGCTGCATGTCGTAGAAGTTCACCGAGTTCGCAATCGTGCTGCCCAGATAGACATCATCGATGTACAGCGCGATCGGCGAGGTGGCGAGCGTATTGAAATCCTGTGTACCCACCCCGCGGATAAAGTAACGGACATTGGAGTCCGCGACCGGCGCATCGACGTTCATATTGGGCACCTGGTTCGCGAGGTCGAATCCCTCTGTCATGCCCAACTGCCTGAGATCGCCCGCACTGAAGGCCACAATGGAGATCGGTACCGTCTGGATATTCTCCGGCCGCTTTTCCGCCGTAACGATCACTTCCTCGAGGCCCGGCGCGGTTTGTGCCGAGGCAGCAGAGAGCCCCGGCGCTTGCCCAGCGGCGTGATCGGCCAGGAAAAGAGATGCGCCAGCAGCGAGCCCGCTGACGAGCAGCGCCGGCTTCATTATGATTGCCGCTCGCCCAAGCGTGAGCACGACGGGAGACATCGTCGACGCCGCTTGAGTGACGCGGGGGATGGGGCAGAGCGGCGGGCCTGGGAGGGCATAGTGCCGTTTTTTTGCGTCGGATTACTCAGTGGGCTGCTCCTCACCTTGGTAGCAGTGGCCCCGGCGCACGCCGAGCCGCCGAAACGCGTGCTGATGCTCCATTCCTGGGGTCCGGAATTCGGCGATCTGTAC
>JAFAVO010000155.1 GCA_019242385.1 Gammaproteobacteria bacterium
GCGACGCAGCTGAAGAAATTCCAGATCGTCCAGCAGCACATGATGCATGCCCACATGGGGCATCACATGGGTCACGATGGCGAGGCCCCGGCCAGCCCGCCGCCGGCACAGAACTGAGCCCGCTGCGCGCGGGCTCCCTCCGCGTGCATCGCCACTCGCCGGCGGAAGGCAACTTCTGCCGGCGAGTGCCGCAGCAGGTGCCATAGCTGCGCCAACTGGCAGAGCCGCTAATGCCGCGGCAGCGTGCACAGCTGGTAACGACCGCGCTCGTAGCGCAGGTAGCTCCCCTGCTCATACCAGGCCCCGAGCACGATGCGCTCGCGGGCTGTGCCGTCGATTTCGAGCCGGTGCACCCCCGGGCGGTGGGTGTGGCCGTGCACGATGCGTTGCACGCGAGCGGCACGGAAGGCCGCGGCAACCGCTGCGCCGTTCACATCCATGATGTCGGGCACCGTGCGCGCGATGTGCCGGCGGCTGCCTTGCCGGGCCTCATCGGCGAGCTGCTCCCGGTGCGCGCGCGGCAGTGCGAGGAAGCGCTGCTGCCAGGTGCGGTCGCGCACCATGCTGCGCAGCTCCTGATACGGATGATCGTCGGTACAGAGCGCATCGCCGTGCGTGAGCAGGACGCGCTCGCCATCGAGCTGTGTGATCACCGGGTCACTCAGCACCCGGCATCCGCTGCGCGCGCAGAAACCCGCACCCAGCAGGAAGTCGCGATTGCCGTGGAGCGCGAAACAGGCGACGCCGCCGCTGGTCAGCTCCCGCAGCGCGCGGCACACCCGCTCGTTGCCAGGTTCCTCATCGTCATCGCCGACCCATGCCTCGAAGAGATCGCCAAGGATATAGAGCGCCTCAGCGGCCGCCGCCTGCTCGCGCAGGAAGCTCAGAAACTGCTCGGTGGCTTGCGGTGCGGCGGCGTCGAGATGCACGTCCGAGACGAACAGCCGCGCCATCGAGTCACTTCGGCGAGAGGATGGTGTTCGGCGCGGCGGGGGCGACGGGTGTCACGGGTGCGGCAGTGGCCGCCTGCCCGGAGATGATCTCCATCTTCTCGATGATGACCGGCTTCAGCGGTGCATCGCTCTTGAACGGTCCCTGAGCCCCGGTGGGTGTCTCGCCGATGTGCTCGATCACGTCCATCCCCTGCACCACGCGTCCGAAGACCGTGTAGCCCCAGCGGGTCGGCACCGGGTCGAGATCCGGATTGTCGACCAGGTTCACGTAGATCTGCGCATTGCCCGAGTGCGGCGACTCACCGCGCGCGAGGCCGACGGTGCCACGCTTGTTCTGCAGGCCGTTGCCGGACTCGTTGAAGACGCTCTCGTGGGTGGGCTTCAACTGCTGCGTGGTGGCGTCGTGGCCGCCACCCTGGATCACGAAATTGGCGATGACGCGGTGGAACAGCGTGTTGCTATAGAAGCCCTCGCGTACGTAGCGCAGGAAGTTCGCGGCCGTGAGCGGCGCGCGATCGTTGCGCACCTCGATGACGAATTCGCCCATGCTGGTGGTCACCCGCACCTGGGTGTTGGGCTCAGCGGCGCCGCAAGAGGCGGACAGCATCCAGGAGCCGCACAGCAGGCCGGCGAGTAAAGCAATCCGCATCGGCGACAAGTTCAGCATCGATCCTCCAGCGGGCCACAAAAGCAGTGCCGGCACGCGTGCCGGCGGCAGATTCTATAGCAGCCGGCCCGGTGAGGCCGCTTTGTTGAGAATCGTGAGTTTCCCGTAACATGGCATCATGAGCACGACCGCCAGCGCACCCCCGCAGCAGGGCGCGCCAGTGATCACCCGCTTCGCTCCAAGCCCCACCGGCGAGCTGCACCTGGGAAATGCCCGCACTGCGCTCTTCAACGAGCTGCTGGCGCGGCGCACTGCAGGCCGCTTCCTGCTGCGCATCGAGGATACCGACAGCGAGCGCAGCCAGGACCTGCACACCCGGGCGCAGATAGCGGACCTGCGCTGGCTCGGCATCGAGTGGGACGCGGGACCGGACCGTGAGGACGGACGCGGACCGTATCGCCAGTCCGAGCGCGGTGCGCTCTACGCACGCGAGCTGGCCGTGCTCGAGCGCGCCGGCGCGGTCTATCCGTGCTTCTGCACCCCGCTCGAGCTGTCCCTGGCGCGCCGCACGCAGCTCGCTGCCGGCCGCCCGCCGCGCTACGCCGGCACCTGCCGCGAGCTGTCCGCCGCCGAGCGCGCCCGGCGGCTCACCGCGGGTGTGCCGGCTACGCTGCGCTTTCGGGTACCGGCCGGCGAGCGCATAGAGTTCACCGATCTGGTGCACGGCCCACAGAGCTTTGCCAGCGATGACATCGGCGACTTCGTGGTGCGGCGCGCCGATGGCACCGCGGCGTTCTTCTTCTCGAACGCCGTCGACGATGCGCACATGGGCGTGACGCTGGTGCTGCGCGGGGAGGACCACCTCACCAACACACCGCGGCAGCTGCTCATCCTGACCGCGCTCGGGCTCGCTCCGCCGCGTTATGGACACGTGGCGCTGCTGGTGGGTGCGGACGGCGCGCCACTTTCCAAGCGCCACGGTGCGGTGAGCGTGCGCGAATACCGCGAGCGCGGCTACCTGCCCGAAGCCATCCTCAATCACCTCTTCCGGCTGGGACACTCGACGCCGCTCCACGGACTTCTCACTCTGCAGGAGATGGCGCGCGCGTTCGATCCCGCGCACCTCGGCCGCTCGCCGGCGCGCTTCGACGAGCAGCAGCTCAACACGTGGCAGAAGGAGGCGGTGCAGCGGCTCGCTCCGGCGGCGGCGCGCAGCTGGCTCGGTGGGGTGCTGCCCCCTGGCCTCGATGAGGAGTCGGCGAGCGCGTTCACCGCCGCCCTGCTGCCGAACGTACTGCTACCCGAGGAGGCCCGTCCCTGGGTCGAGATAGTCTTCGGTGGCCTACCGCAGCTCGAGCCGGCGGCTGCGGAGGTGGTGCGCGCGGCCGGCCCGGGGTATTTCTCGGCGGCGGCGGCTGCCGCCGCGCGTGCCGGCAGCGATCTGCCCACGATCGCCGGCGCGGTGCGTGCGGCCACCGGACGCAAGGGAGCGGAGCTGTACATGCCGCTGCGCGTCGCGCTCACCGGCCGGGCGCACGGACCGGAGCTGGCGATGCTGCTCAAGGCCATGCCCGCGGGCAAGGCGCGCGAGCGACTGGCGCGCTTCGCATGATCCGCATTCACAACTCGCTCAGCGGCGAGAAGCAGGAGCTCAGGCCGATCGAGCCGGGCGTGCTGCGCATGTACGTGTGCGGCCTGACGGTGTACGACTACGTGCACATCGGCCATGCGCGCATGCTGCTGGTGTTCGACATGGTGACCCGCTATCTGCGCCATCGCGGCTACCGGCTCACCTACGTGCGCAACATCACCGACATCGACGACAAGATCATCCGCCGTGCGGGCGAGAACCACGAGCCCGTCGAGGCGCTCACCCAGCGCTTCATCACCGCGATGAATGAGGACTGCGAGCGTCTCGGCATCCAGCGCCCCGATCACGAGCCGCGCGCGACGCATTACCTGCCGCAGATCATCGAGATGGTCGAGGAGCTGCTGCGCAAGGGCCATGCGTACCCGGCTGCGAACGGCGATGTGATGTATTCGGTGGGAAGCTTTCCCGGCTATGGGCGGCTCTCGGGAAAGCGCCTGGCGGATCTGCGCGCCGGAGCACGCGTGGAGGTGGATGAGGCCAAACGCGATCCGCTCGACTTCGTGCTGTGGAAGCACGCCAAGAGCGGCGAGCCCGCCTGGCCGTCACCCTGGGGTCCGGGACGCCCGGGCTGGCACATCGAGTGCTCGGCGATGTCGACGGCACTGCTCGGCACGCATTTCGACCTGCACGGCGGCGGGCTCGATCTGAAGTTTCCACACCATGAGAACGAGATTGCGCAGTCCTGCGCGGCGAGCGGCGATGGGTTCGTGAACGTGTGGATGCACAACGGCTTCGTCAACATCGACGATGAGAAGATGTCGAAGTCGCTCGGCAACTTCTTCACCCTGCGCGAGGTGCTGCCGCGTCTGCGCCATCCCGAGGTGCTGCGCTACTTCCTGCTCTCGAGTCACTACCGCGGCCCGATCAACTACTCACTCGGGCAGCTCGACCAGGCGGACGCCGCGCTTGGGCGCCTGTACACGGCGCTGCGCGACCTGCCAGTGCTCGCGCCGCCGAGTGACGAGTACGGCGAGCGCTTCCTCGCCAGCATGGACGATGATTTCAACACTCCCGAGGCGCTCGCCGTGCTGCAGACTCTGGCGCGCGAGGTGAATGCGGCGCGCGCCCGCGGCGCGCACCAGCGCGCGGCGGCGCTTGGGGCAGAGCTCAGCACGCTCGGCAAGGTGCTCGGACTGTTTTCCATTGCGGCTGACCAGTGGTTCCGTCTGGCGAAGCCCGTCGCCCAGCCCGAAACAGCCGACGCCGCGGCTGCAGGTACCGCCGCGGGCGCCGGGTCGATGGAGGACGCGCAGGTGGAGGCGCGCATTGCAGCACGGAGCGCGGCGCGCCGTGCCCGGGACTGGGCCGAATCGGATCGCATCCGCGATGAGCTCGCCGCCGCCGGGATCGTGCTCGAGGACAAGCCCGGCGGCGCGACGAGCTGGCGTCGCGCCTGATCTGCCGGCAGGCCGCCGCGGCAGTGGCAGCCGTGCGGGTTGGAAACTG
>JAFAVO010000160.1 GCA_019242385.1 Gammaproteobacteria bacterium
TGTGGCGCCCGCCGCCGGCATCGTTGACCTCCTGACCAGCGCAGGCGCTCAGCATCAGCAGGCACAGCAGCAGGTATCGCACGCAGCGTTCCTCTTCCTCGAGGTGAGTTGCGGGGATGAGCTGAGCACAACGGTCCCTCCCTGCGCGAGCCGGCACCCCCAATTGTGCGACGGATCTCACGCAGAAACATGGGGAGGCGGCGCGGAAAAATGGGTGTGGCTCCCGATGCCGCCAAGCGCACGCACAAGTAGCGTGCGGCCTCCACATCGCGCACCGCGCAAAGGGAGGCACTGTTTGCCCTTGCTCTGGTCGCGCTGCCGGCCGGCAGCGCACTGGCGCAGGGGAACGGCCGCACGTGAGCTGCGACCATCAGCGCCTCACGACAACGGCCACGCTCACCCCGCATTGAGCGACCGAGCTACCATAAGGGCGGATGCGTGGGGTACTCGCCCCACTGTCAGAATGCGCGCCGGACAGTAGACTCGAACCCGTGACCCGAGCCTTCACACGCCTGCGGAGCCGGCGGCATCAGCTTACCTGGCTGGTGCTGCCGGCACTGCTGCTGCGGGCACTGATCCCTGCAGGGTTCATGCCGCTCGCCGGGGCAGGCGGCGCGTATCTGGGTCTTTGTCCGGGAGCCGACCCGGCCGCCTCGAGCGCACTGGTGGGGCATGCCCACCATCACGCACACCATGACGGCCCGGCTCCCGGCATCCCGAGCGGCGGACATCATCATCCGGCCTGCATATTCTCGCTCGGCGCGACTACCGCTGCGGCGCCCACATCGTTGCTCGTGTCCGCGCTGCCGCCACCGCTCGCTCCCGCTGAGCACGCCGACTCGCTCGTCTGCCTCCCACCGATCCTGCGCGCACAGTCTTCGCGCGCCCCTCCGTACGCCGCCTGACACGCCCGGCTTCCTGACCACGCACGCTTGACGCGTTGCGTGCCTTGAACGTCTGCGGTGACAGGCAGAGCGCGCCTCCTCGGTGTGCGCGCCGCTGCCGTTGCCTTCGAGCAAGCGATGATTACTTCGTTTACGGATCGTTACCCGGGGTGCGCGCCCCGGCGCGCGCTGCGCGCCGCCGCACCGTTGGCGGCGCTCGCCTGCGCTTTCGCGTTGCCCGAGCTCGCGCACGCCTGCGCTTCCTGCGGCTGCTCGCTCAGTGCCGATGCCGCCATGGGCTACTCGACCATGCCGGGATGGCGGCTCAGCATCGAGTACGACTACATCAATCAGGACCAGCTGCGCAGCGGCACTCAGGCCGTTTCTGGCGTTCCTGCCGGGACGGAGCTCGAGCATCAGACCGTCAATCAGTACGTCACGGCCGGACTGAGCTACAGTCCCAACTCGTCCTGGAACCTGACGCTGCTGCTACCCTACGTCATTCGCAATCATTCGACTTACGGGACCTATGACCCGACACAGCCTCTGCCGGAGTTGAGCCGCTCCTTCAGCTCGAGCATGGGCGATGCGAAGCTCATCGTCAGTTACCAGGGCTTTCTGCCGACCAACAATTTAGGCGTGCAGCTCGGCGTCAAGCTGCCGACCGGCCAGTACGGGACGGCCGTCGATTTCCATTCAGGCCCGAACGCCGGTACTCCGCTCGATGCGAGTCTGCAGCCCGGCACCGGCAGCACCGACATCATCCTCGGGGCCTATTACTACCAGGCGATCAGTCAGAACTTCGATGCCTTCATCAATGCCCAATTTCAAACGGCAGTGAGACAGCGCATGGATCAGCCTGGCAACGATTACCGTCCCGGCAACTCAACCAACCTGAGCTTCGGCCTGCGCTACGAAGCGAATCCGCGCTGGGTCCCGCAACTGCAGATCAACCTGCTGCACAAGGCACCGGATCAGGGGGCGCTCGCTGACGTGCAGAATACCGCCGGATCGGTCGCCTACCTGAGCCCGGGCCTCACCGCGCAGCTCTCCGCCAGAGTGCACGCGTTCGCGTTCGCGCAGCTCCCGGTATACAGCAATCTCTACGGCAGCCAGCTCTTTCCGCGCTGGACCGCCAGCGCGGGAGTGAGCTATGCGTTCTGACCCGATGTACGGGCGCCGGGGTTTTCTCGCCGGGATCAGCGCTGCGTGTGCCTGCGCGGCGTTGCCTCCAACGCGCGCCTGGGCGGGCGGACTCGCGGTCGGTGCACCGGCACCGCAGGCGACGCTCGTGACGCTCGATGGCACGCGCATCTCGAGCAGCGCACTGCTCGGCCAGGTGGTGATCCTCACCTTCTGGGCAACCTGGTGCACACCCTGCCGTGAGGAGCTGCCGCTGCTTTCGGATTATCTGTTGCAGCACGCCGATCGCGGCTTGCAGATACTCGGCTTCGGCCTCGACACGCGCGAGCGGCTCGAGGACGTGAGGCACGTCGCACAGTCGCTGCGTTTCCCGGTGGGACTCATGAGCGATTCGAGTGCGCCGGGCTACGGACGCATCTGGCGGCTGCCGGTGAGCTTCACCATCGATCGCCAGGGGCGGCTCGCCGAGGATGGCTGGAAGGAGAAGCACCCGGCCTGGACACAGGAGCGTCTGGATCAGGTCGTGACACCGCTTCTCACAGCGGGCAGCTGACAGGCGCAGCGGCGCGCAGGCGCCACCGCGCCGGCCGCGGCCGGAGCGTCGGGTATACTCCGCTACCCGATCCGATAGCTGCAGCCATGCCTAAAGTCCTACCCCTCAGCGGTAAGGCCACCACACCGCCGCCGGCCGCGACGCTCAACTCGGTCACCGAGATCCTGGCCGAGCTGCGCGCGGGGCGCATGGTCATCATCATGGATGATGAGGACCGGGAGAACGAAGGCGACCTCATCATGGCCGCGGAGCATGCTACCGCCGAGGCGGTGGCCTTCATGATCCGCCACACGAGCGGCATCATCTGCGTGCCGATGGAAGAGGCGGCGCTCGGTCGGCTCGAGCTGCCGCAGATGGTCCCGGTCAACAGCGAGTCGCAGCGTACCGCCTTCACCGTGTCGGTGG
>JAFAVO010000082.1 GCA_019242385.1 Gammaproteobacteria bacterium
TGGCGATCGCGCTCGTTCTGCTGCTCGCCATCTGGGGAATCGTCAGCCGCCTCATCGCGCGCAACGCTCTCGCACACGAGGCGCGCGCGGCGGCCGTGCCCACGGTCATCACCACGCAGCCGCACCGTGGGCCAGCCACCGACCACCTGGTGTTGCCGGGGAGCGTACAGGCCTATTACGAGGCGTCCATCTACGCGCGCACCAGTGGCTATCTGAAGGCCTGGCACACCGATATCGGCACTCCGGTGAAGAAAGGCGAGCTGCTCGCGGAGATCGAGACCCCGGAGGTCGATCAGCAGCTGCGCCAGGCGGAAGCCGATCTCGGGACAGCGCGCGCGAATTACGAGCTCGCCCGCACCACCAACGAGCGCTGGCAGGGGCTGCTGGCCACCCAGTCGGTGTCGCAGCAGGACGCTGACCAGCGCGCCGGCGATGCCGCGGCCAAGGCGGCCGCGCAGGCATCTGCTGCGGCCAACGTTGCCCGGCTGCGCGAGCTCGAGGGATTCAAGCGGGTCGTGGCGCCCTTCGATGGCGTGGTCACGCAGCGCAACACCGACGTGGGTGCGCTGATCAACGCCGGCCAGACCCCCGGCAGCGCTCTGTTCCATGTCGCCGATACGCATCGCCTGCGCATCTATGTCCAGGTTCCGCAGGCCTATGCGGCCCAGGTGCGCACGGGCATGAAGGCCTCTCTGGAATTCACCGATCATCCCGGCGAGCACTATGCGGCGACCGTAGCCTCGACCGCGCACGCCCTGGACGCCAGCGCACGCACCCTGCAGGTGGAGCTGCAGATCGACAACGGGAGCGGCGAGCTGCTGCCCGGCGCGTACGTACAGGTTACCTTCGCGCTGCCGCCCGGACCTGGGAACCTGCGCGTGCCCGTCAACGCCGTCATCTTTCGCGGCAAGTCGCCGCAGGTCGCGACCGTCGACAACACTCAACACGTACGGCTGCGCGACATCGCCGAGGGCCGCGACTTCGGCACCGAGGTGGAAGTGCTGGCGGGAATCGATGCCAATGACACGCTCATCCTGAACCCCCCCGATTCCATTGCCGATGGCACCGCGGTACGCGTCCAGGCACCCCAGCCGCAACCGGGCGCGACCCCAGCGGAGCCGGAGCAGTCGTGAGACCTGACCACCGGCGGCTCGCCACCGGTGCGCTGCTCCTCGTGGCGCTCGCGGGCTGCTCGCTGGCCCCGCACTACGAGCGACCCGCGACCGCGCCGCCGTCCTCGAGCTACAAGGAGGCGCAGGACTGGAAGGTCTCCGCGCCTGCCGATATCAGCTCGCGCGGCCGCTGGTGGTCCATGTTCCACGATCCCGATCTCGATGCGCTCGAGGCGCAGGTCACTGCGACCAATCAGACGCTGAAGTCGGCGCTCGCGAGCCTCGAGCAGGCGCGTGCGCAGACACGCATCGCGCGCTCGGCCTGGTTCCCGACGCTCACCGCGCAGGCCGCGGTTACCCGCGGTGAAGTCTCGGTCTACTCTCAGGGGTACACCCCCGGAAAAACCCGCACCGGAAACCTGTATTCATTGAGCGGCGATTTTTCCTACGAGCTGGACGTGTTCGGCCGGGTACGCAACACCGTCACGAATGCGCGCGCCAACGAGCAGGCCACCGCCGGTGATGTGGCCTCGCTCGACCTCGCGCTCCACGCCGAGCTCGCCAGCGATTATTTCCTGCTGCGGGGCCTGGATATCGAGCAGCGCTTTCTCGATGAGACGGTCGCCGACTACGAGCGCGCCCTGCAGCTCACCCAGAACCTTTTCAAGGGCGGTGCCGCGGCCATCGCCGACGTGCAGCAGGCGCAGGCGCAGCTCGAGACCGCGCGCACTCAGGCCGAGGACACCCGCCTGCATCGCGCCCAGACCGAGCACGCCATCGCCGTCCTCACCGGGCAGCAGCCCGAGGGCTTCTCACTCGCGGCACGCACCGAGGAAGCGCTCCCCATCATGCCCGAGGTCGACCTCGGCCTTCCATCGCAGCTGCTGGAGCGACGTCCGGACGTAGCTGCCGCCGAGCGTCGGGTCGCGGCAGCGAATGCCAACATCGGGGTCGCGCGCGCGGCTTATTTCCCGGTGTTCGATCTGCTGGCGCAGGCGGGCTCGCAGGCGACCTCCGGGGCCCACTGGCTCACCGCACCGAGCGAGTTCTGGTCGATCGGACCTCAGGCGGTGCTTACCCTGTTCGACGGCGGCCTGCATCGGGCACAGTCAGCCTCTGCGCACGCGCTTTATGATCAGCAGGTGGCCAACTACCGCAGCACCGTGCTCACTGCGTATCAGGACGTCGAGGACAATCTGGCGGCGTTGCGGCAGCTGCAGCGCGAGAGCGTCAGTCAGGCGGCGGCGGTGCAGGCGACTCAGGGCGCGCTCGATCAGGCCAACCTGCGCTACAAGGGCGGCATCGTCACCTACCTCGAGGTCGTCGCGACGCAGAACGCGGCGCTCTCGGCACGGCTCGCCGCGGTCGACATCGATATCCGCCGGGCGACCGCCACGGTGCAACTGGTCAAGGCGCTCGGCGGGGACTGGAGCGCCGGCGCGCCTGCGCGCTGAGCTCTGGGGTTATTTCAGGTAGGCATGCACGATATCGATCAGGTGCTTCGCTCCACGGGCACGACCGCGATCGCGGTCATGCGCAGGGTCGGAGACATGCATGCGGATATGATCCTCGAGCAGCTCCGCCATCAGACTGTTGGCCGCTCCACGGGCTGATACCGTAAGCTGCATCACCCGCGCGCAGTCGGCATCGCCGTCCAGAGCACGCTCGATGGCGCCTACCTGTCCGCGCAGTCGCCGCACGCGTTGGAGCAGACGGGTCTTGTCCTCGATGGTATGTCCCACGGTGCTGTCCTCAGGGGCGTCATAGGGAGGGGGGTATAGTATAGGCATGCCCGCCACAAAAGGAGCCCCCCAGCCGGCAGTTTTGCCGGCGGCCCTTCTTGCCCTGCTGTTCCCGCTTCCCTGCAACGCGCTCGAGGATGGCTCGCCCGCGGCGAAGGGCGTGGATCCTGCGCAGGTCGACGCGCGCACAGCGGACATCGAGCAGCGCTTCGCCTTCCACGCGCAAGCCACCTATGGCCGGCAGTGGACCAACGCTTTTCACGCGCCTTACGCCGGCACCAACAGCCTCTCGCCTTCCAGCAGTCGCGCGACCACTGACCTTACGCTGTTTCTGGGAGCACGGCTGTGGCGGGGAGCGGAGATCTGGATAACCCCGGAGATCGATCAGGGCTTCGGCCTGGACGATACCGTGGGCGTTGCGGGTTTCCCGAGCGGTCTCGCCTACAAGGTCGGCGCGCATGACCCCTATTTGCGTCTGCAGCGGGCCTTTGTGCGGCAGACGATCAACAACGGCGGTACCCCAGAAGAGGTCGAGGGACTTGCGACCCAGCTTGGCGGCAGTCACAGCCCGAACCGCTGGGTGATAACGCTCGGCAAGTTCTCGGTAACCGACGTCTTCGACACCAACCAGTACGCCCACGATCCACGCGCGGACTTTCTCAACTGGGCGATCGTGGACACCGGCACGTTCGATTACGCGGCCGATTCCTGGGGATATACGGTAGGACTTGCCGTAGAGCGTTATACCGATGCCTGGACCTTCCGGGCGGGCGTGTTCGATATGTCCGACGTCCCGAACAGCAAGTCGCTCGAACCCGGCTTTCATGAGTTTCAGCTCGTCGGCGAGATCGAACGGCGGTATGAGCTCTTCGGCCAGACGGGGCGCGTGTTGGTTACAGGCTTCGAGAGCCGTGCCCGCATGGCTCTGCTACAGGATGCCATCGACTTCGGCCTGGCCACGGGCACCACACCCGACCCCGCGTCCGTGCGCCAGTACCGCAGCCGCTTCGGCATCGGCGTGAGCCTCGAGCAGCCGATCTCATCCGACCTCGGGGTCTTCCTGCGTGCAGGTACGGCGAGCGGTGACGTGGAAGCTTACGAGTTCACCGACGTCGATCGGACGATCACGCTTGGCGCTTCGCTCCGAGGTACTCGGTTTCGACGTCCGGCCGATACGGTGGGACTCGCCCTGCTCGATAACCGGATATCGGCCGTGCGGCAGGCATACCTGGACCTCGGCGGGCTCGGGATTCTGGTCGGGGATGGGAAGCTGCCACATTCTGGACCGGAGCAGATTCTCGAGACCTATTACAGCGCGGAAGCACTGTCCTGGCTCCATGTGGCCGTTGATTATCAGTGGGTGAAAAATCCCGCGTACAACAGGGATCGAGGCCCGGTGTCGATCTTTGGTCTGCGTGTGCACGCACAGTTCTGAACACTCCAGAAGCCGCGCTCTGCACCGTCGCGTTTTTCCGCAGTGCCGCCGCATGCCGCGAGTGGTCAGCGCACCCGCGCGAAGTCGATGAATCCCCGCTCGATGTCGGTATCGAGCAGTTGCACCCGCACCGGGTCACCCACATCGAGCCCCGCGAAGCCCTTGACGAGGCGGCCTTCCGCCAGCGGCTTGGAGATGCGTACCCAGGTACCCTTGTCGGACGCTCCCGTGACCAGCGCGTCGAATTGCTCACCGATGTGTGCCTGCAGCAGCAATGCTGCCGCTGACTTGCGTACCTGCCGCTCCACTTTGGCCGCGTTGCGCTCCTGCACGGTGCAATGCTCCGCGAGCGCTGCCAGGTCCTCATCGCCATAGGGTCCTGGCACCCCGGCAAGCGCCGCCTTCGCGAGCCGCTGGGTGATGACATCCGGAAAGCGGCGGTTGGGTGCCGTCGCGTGCGCATAGTCCTCGAGCGCGAGCCCGAAATGCCCGGCGCAGGGCTGCCCCGGACGTTTGAGCACGTACTCCCCGGCGCCGAGCAGCTTGACGATCGCGAGGGAGAGGTCGGCAAATTGCGCGGGGGCAGCCTGCCGCCGCTTGAGGAGAAAGGCGTTCAAGGCTCGCGCATCCGGCGCCGCAGGCAACGCCTCGTTGCAGCTGCGGGCGAGCGCCACGATCCGATCCCAGCGCTCGGGCGCCGGCAGGGCGCGGCGCAGCGATGCGCGGCCACGGCTCTCGAGGAAGCGCGCCATGACGCCGTTGGCGGCGATCATGAAGAACTCGATCAGCTCCTTGGCACGATTGCTCTCATCGGGCTTCAGGTCGATGAGCGCACCGCCCTCGTATACGGCCTGTGCTTCCAGAGTGCTGAGAGTCAGGGAGCCCTGCGCCTGGCGCAGCGCCTTGAGCCGCTGCGCCACGGAATCCTGGGTTCGCAGCTGCGCATCCATGCCGGTAACGGCCGTGATGCGTGGCGGCGGCGGCGCGCGACCATCGAGCCAGGCGGCGACGCTGTCGTAAGCCAGCTTGGCGCGATTCACGACCACCGAGCGGTAGATTTCCGAGTCGCCGACGCTGCCGTCCGCGGCCACGGTCATGTCGATCACCATGCTGAGGCGCTCCTGCCCCTCGGCGAGACATGTCAGATCCGTTGACAGACGCTCCGGCAGCATCGGGAAGATCTGCGCCGCGGTATACACCGAGGTCGTGTTGGCGCGCGCGTGCGCATCGAGCGGGGTATCGCGGGCGATCGAAGCATCGACATCGGCGATCGCCACGAGGATCCGCACCCCACCCGCCGCCAACGGCTGCGCCACCGAGAGCTGATCCAGATCGCGGGAGTCATCGTTGTCGATCGAGCACCACAGGAGCGAGCGCTGGTCACGAATCTGCGCGCCGCGCTCCATGGCGGGACCGGCAATGGCACGCAGCTGTGCGGCCGCGGCGGCCGGCAGGTCCGGCTCGAGACCTTGCTCGAGCATCGCCCGGCGCGCCAGACCTTTCAGGTCGATGGAACTGTGAGTCGGTTGTGGCATCGGGGCATGATATGCAAGGATGAGGCCCGCCGCGTCACTTTCCCTCGAGCAGCAGCTGCACCACGTGTTGTTTCGCCTGGGCGCAGGCTGCAGGCAAGTCGAGCCCAGCCGCGAGTCCCGCGGCGATTGCGCTGGCGAGTGCGCAACCCGTGCCGCGGCGCGTGGCATTGACACGGGGTGCACGTAGCCACAGCGGCGCCGCATCGCGCGCCAGCAGAAGATCAACCGCCTCGGGTCCCTCGGCGTGGCCGCCCTTGAGCAGCACCGCGGCCGGCCCGAGCCGGAGCAGGGCTTCGGCGTGGTGCAGCAGCTGCTCCTCGCTGGTTGCCGGCTGGGTGCCGAGCAGTGCCGCGGCTTCCGGAATGTTGGGCGTGAGGAGCGCGGCGCGCGGCAGGAGCGTTACGCACATCGCCTCCTGTCCGGCACGATCGAGCAGCTCGCCACCGGAGGAGGAGGCCAGCACCGGATCGATCACCAGCGGCGGCGCCGATGGCGGCAATGCCGCGGCCACTGCCCGCACGATGGCCCGCGTCGCGAGCATCCCGGTCTTGATGGCTTGCACCGGCCCGCTGGAAAAAGCCGCAGCCATCTGCGCGCGCACCAGCTGCGCGGACACGATGTGCACCGCCGCGACCCGGGCATCCGTCTGCGCAGTGACGGCGGTGACCACCGGCAGCATTCGGGCGCCGAGCTGCGCGAGCGTCTGCGCATCGCGCGTGATGCCCGCGCCGCCGCTGGAATCGGAGCCGCCGATGACGAGGACGGTGCTCACTCGCCGAGTGCGATCAGCGCAAGTCTCTCGAGTCCGCGGCTACGCAGCGCGCGGGCCGCGCGCCAGGCGCGCAGGCCGCTGCGGCAGCAGAGGACGATGCGCGCATCGCGCGGTAGTTCCACCCCGGCCCGCTCGATCGACTCGACTTCGAGACGCAGCGCGGAGACGAAGGGCGAGACCGGCGCCTCGCTCAGGCTGCGCAGGTCGATCACGACATCCGAGGACTGCACGTCCGCGGGTGCAATGAAAGGCACCGGCGACTCGGTCGGCTCGCTGGCGGCGGCGAAGGAAAACTCGCCCACGTGCAGGGTACGCAGATCGAGGGACAGCATTCGTCCGTGCACCGGCGGCTGCCAGTCGAGGAGCACTGCAACCGCGAGATGCGCTTCCAGAGTGCCCAGCACTCCGACCGCCGTGCCGAGCACACCCGCCTCGGCACAGGAGCCGGCGGCGCGTGGCAGCTCCGGAAAGACTGCGCGATAGCTCGGCGCGCCACCGCAGAAGACGCCGACGTAACCGGCGAGGCCGAGAACCGACGCACTCACGAGCGGTTTTGCCAGACGCTGGCAGGTATCACTCAGCAGGTAGGTGACCGCAAAACTGTCGGCGGCGTCGATGACCACATTCGCCGCCTCGATCAGCGAAGTGGCGTTCACGGAGGTGAGGCGCTCGCCCACGGTCTCGATGCGAGTCAGCGGATTCAAGGCGGCGAGCGCAGTGCGCGCGGCGTGGACCTTCAGCTGCCCGATGTCGCTCATGCGATAGAGCGGCTGACGATGAAAGTTCGACTCCTCCACCCGATCGTGATCCACGATCGTCAGTCGGCCGACGCCGGCCGCAGTGAGGTACTGCAGCACCGGGCACCCGAGGCCGCCCGCCCCCACGACGAGAGCACTCGCCCTGCCAAGCCGTGCCTGCCCGTGCGTGCCCACCTCCGGCAGGATCTCCTGACGTGCATAGCGACCACTCATGTCATCCGCAGCGGGCATTCAGGCGCTCACCGGCTCTGGAGATGCACGCGCAACATCCAGCCACTGGCGTGTGCGCTCTTCAGGGTTCGCGGCGCGGACGATGTCGGTCACGACCGCGGCCGCATCCGCTCCGGCCGCAAGCACTCCCGGCAGCCGCTCGAGAGTGATGCCGCCGATCGCCACGAGCGGCAGCGCTCCAATCCGGCGTTTCCATTCCCCGAGCCGCGCCAGTCCCTGGGGCTGCCAGGGCATCACCTTCAGCAGCGTCGGATAGACCGGTCCGAGTGCCACATAGTCCGGCCGCAGTGTGAGAGCCCGCTCGAGCTCTGCCTCATCGTGCGTGCTGATGCCGAGCCGGACGCCGGCGCGACGCAACGCCGGCACATCGGCGTCGTCGAGATCCCCTTGTCCCAGGTGCACGAAATCGCAGCCGCTTTCCAGTGCCAGCCGCCAGTGATCGTTCACGATGAGCTGCACAGCGGCCGCGCTGCAGAGCCCTCGAGCCACCTCGATCTGCGCACGCAGTTCATCGATCGGCCGCTCCTTGATCCGCAGCTGCACCAGCCGTACTCCGACCTCCGCCAGACGACCGACCCAGGCCGCACTGTCCACGATCGGATAGACGCGTGGCAGCTTCATCCGCGGAAGGCCGTGCCAATGACCGGGGTCGAGGGAACCGCGAGATCGCGGGGCTCGATGGGGCCCGCCTGCCGTGCGGCGAGACCCGCCTCGATTGCCTGCGCGAAGGCGGCGGCCATGCGCACCGGGTCGCCCGCCTGGGCGATGGCGGTGTTGAGGAGCACCGCGTCGAAGCCCAGCTCGAGCGCCTGCGCCGCATGCGAGGGGACGCCGAGTCCCGCATCGATGATGAGCGGCACCTCGGGAAAATGCGCTCGCAGCGCCTTCAGCCCGAAGAGGTTGTTCAGTCCCCGTCCCGAACCGATCGGTGCACCCCATGGCATGAGCAGGCCGCAGCCCGCGGCGAGCAGCCGCTCCGCGACTACCAGGTCCTCGGTCGTGTAGGGGAATACCTCGAACCCTTCCGCGCAAAGGGTGCGCGCCGCGTCGACCAGCCCGAACACATCCGGCTGCAGCGTATCGTCCTCGCCGATCACTTCGAGCTTGATCCAGGTCGTGCCGAACACCTCGCGCGCCATGTGTGCGGTGGTCACCGCTTCCTTGACGGAATGACAGCCCGCGGTGTTCGGAAGCACCCGCACCCCGAGCTCGCGGATCAGCGACCAGAAGGCCTGCCCGGCGCGCTCGCCCGCCGATTCACGCCGCAGTGAGACGGTGACGATCTCGGCCCGGGCTGCTTTGACCGCATCGGCCAGCACCTGGGGCGAAGGATAGCGGGCACTGCCGAGCATGAGCCGTGAGTGCACCGTCGTCTGGTAGAGGCGCAGCATCATCCCCCCTGCATCGGCGCCAGCACCTCGAGCCGGTCGCCGTCGGCAAGCACGGTGTCTGCACGTTGGGCTGCGGCAATGAACTCGCCATTCAGCGCGGTGCTCACGACCGCTCCGCCGTAGCCGAGCTCCTCGAGCGCCTGCGGCAGCTCGCGCGATGCCGTCTCACGCCAGGCGCCGTTCACCAGGATCTTCATCCATCACCTCAGGATAGTGGCGGCCCTGGAGCAGCACGTCCGCGGCGCGACGCGCCAGTGCGGGTGCCAGCAGGAAGCCGTGCCGGTAGAGACCGTTGACGTGCAGCGCGCCGGCTGCGCGGCGCAGCCGCGGCAGGTTATCGGGAAAGGCTGCACGCACCCCGGTACCGATCTCGATGACCTCGGCCTCACCGAAGGCGGGGTGCAGGGCGTAGGCCGCAGAGAGCAGCTCGAGCATGGAACGTGCACTGATGCGCGTGCCTTCATCGCTCTCGATCATGGTGGCGCCCACCATGTAGAGCCCCGCGCCGCGCGGCACCACGTACAGTGGCACGCGCGGATGCAACAGACGCACGGGACGGGTGAGATTCAATTCCGGGAGGCGCAGCAACAGCATCTCACCCTTCACGCCGCGCAGGTCCTGCAGCTGCGCGCGTGCGGCGAGCCCGGTGCACTCGAGCACGACTCGCCCGGCGCGGGGTGCGGCCGGCACTCCATAGCGCACCACGACCTGGCGCTCGCCGAGGCGCGTGGCGAGTGCCGCGAGTGCGGCGCGCGGGTCCAGATGTCCCTCCTCCGGAAAATACAGGCCCTGGCTGAAGCGTCCGCTGAGTTCGGGCTCGAGTGCCGCGATCGCTTCCGCCCTCACCCGCTCGTAGTGTGCGGTGCGCCGCGCGAACTGCTCCAGCTCCGCCGTGTCGCGCGCGTGGGCGAGCACCAGCGTGCCGCGCATGACGGTGCCGGCGAAGTGCCGGCACCACCAGGCGAGACCCTCGGTGCCGAGCTCGGCGATCAGTGGACCGCCATTCTCGCGCTCGCACCAGGGCGCGAGCATGCCGCCCGCAAACCACGAGCAGCTCGCCGCGGCAAGCTGTGGGGCGCGCTCGAGCAGCTCCACCTGCGCGCCGCGCTCGGCGAGCTCGAGTGCACAGCTGAGCCCGGCGACGCCGGCGCCGATGACGCTGACGTGCACGCCCTCAGCTCTCACCGCCGCCTGCGGCATGCTCTGGCAGTGGCACGTAGAGCTCGCTCCCGCCCGCGCGAAAGCGCGCCGACATCTCCTGCATGCCGGCCGTGCGCGCCTCCGCCCGCACCTCGTGCGAGATGCGCATGGAGCAGAACTTCGGCCCGCACATCGAGCAGAAGTGCGCCACCTTGTGACCTTCCTTCGGCAGCGTCGCATCATGGAAGGCGCAGGCGGTGTCCGGGTCGAGCGAGAGATTGAACTGGTCCTGCCAGCGGAAATCGAAGCGCGCGCGCGAAAGTGCGTCATCGCGTGCCCGCGCTGCCGGGTGGCCCTTGGCGAGGTCGGCGGCGTGCGCCGCAATCTTGTAGGTGATGACCCCGGTCTTCACATCGTTGCGGTCGGGAAGCCCAAGGTGCTCCTTCGGGGTGACGTAACAGAGCATCGCGGTGCCGAACCAGCCGATCATGGCGGCGCCGATCGCCGAGGTGATGTGGTCATAGCCTGGCGCGATGTCGGTGGTCAGCGGACCGAGCGTGTAGAAGGGTGCCTCGCCGCAGCTGGCGAGCTGCTTGTCCATGTTCTCCTTGATCTTGTGCATCGGAACGTGCCCGGGTCCTTCGATCATGACCTGACAGTCACGTTCCCAGGCGATGCGGGTGAGCTCACCGAGGGTCTCGAGCTCGGCAAACTGCGCGGCATCATTGGCATCGGCAATCGAGCCGGGACGCAGCCCGTCGCCAAGGGAGAAGCTGACATCGTACGCACGGCAGATCTCGCAGATCTCGGCAAAGTTCTCGTACAAAAAGCTCTCGCGATGGTGCGCCAGGCACCACTTGGCCATGATCGAGCCACCGCGCGAGACGATGCCGGTGACGCGCTCGACCGTGAGCGGCACGTAGGCGAGCCGCACGCCCGCGTGGATGGTGAAATAGTCGACGCCCTGCTCGGCCTGCTCGATCAGCGTGTCGCGATAGATCTCCCAGGTGAGCTCCTCGGCGACCCCACCGACTTTCTCCAGCGCCTGGTAGATCGGCACGGTGCCGATCGGCACCGGCGAGTTGCGCAGGATCCATTCGCGGATGGTATGGATGTTGCGTCCGGTGGAGAGGTCCATCACCGTGTCCGCGCCCCAGCGGATCGCCCACACCAGCTTGTCGACCTCTTCGGCGGTGGACGAGGTCACTGCGGAGTTGCCGATGTTGGCATTGATCTTCACCAGGAAGTTGCGCCCGATGATCATGGGCTCGGATTCCGGATGATTGACGTTGGCTGGGATGATGGCGCGGCCGGCCGCTACCTCCGCGCGCACGAACTCCGGGGTCACGTAGTCGGGAATGCTGGCTCCCCAGGAATTGCCGTCGCGCAGCGCCGCGCCCGCCTCGCGTCCCAGGTTCTCGCGAATCGCGATGTACTCCATTTCCGGCGTGATGATGCCGGCGCGCGCATAGGCGAGCTGCGTCACCGCGAGTCCGCGGCGTGCGCGCAGCGGTGGGCGCTGCAGAGGAAACTCCGGCGCGGACTTGCCGCCCGCGGCGAGCCCGTTGTCGATCGGCTGCACGCGCCTGCCTGGATAGGACTCGACATCCCCGCGCGCGAGGATCCACGGCGCGCGCAGGCGTGTCAGGCCGCGCTCGATGTCGATGGAGACCGACGGATCGGTGTAGGGTCCGGAGGTGTCATAGACGCTGAGCGGCGCCTCCCCGCTCGATGGGTGCAGCGCGATCGCGCGCATCGGCACGCGCAGTTCCGGATGCAGCGAACCCCGAAGGTAGATCTTGCGGGAAGCGGGGAATGATTCGGCGACGACGTTCAGCAGTTGCGCATTCACGGTTGGCTCCTGTTCACAGGATCCAGCGGCGTGCTGCGCGGTAGGAAGTACGGAGTTGCCCGCAGATCGACGGGCACGAGGCGCTTTTTCCGGAAACTTTCCTACGCCAGCATTAACTGGATCAGGTTCGAGGGTCGCCAGGACGCGCCACTCGTGACGCCTGCTGGCCTCTCAGCCCCCTGCCGGGGCTCCCCTAGCTCGCGGGAAAGTAGTACGAGTCGGCGGCGAGGTCAATCATGCGCGTGACCTTCGCCGCCGTGTGACCGCGGGCGGCGCGCGCATGGATGCGCGCGCCGCCGCCTCACCGTCCCTGGTTACCGCTCCTTCTTCGATTCTGTCGTGAGCCGGAGTGCTTCTCAGGCGGGACGCGTGGCACCGCCGTGGCTCGCCTGGCCGCCCTTACGACCGGCTTCGGCTGCGAGCTCCGGATGTTGCGAAAAGCTGCGCTTCTCATCGGGTACGCTCTGGCCGCCCTTGCGTCCGGCAGTCGCCGCCAGCTCGCGATTCTGCGAGAAGCTGCGCTTCGAGCCCGGTACGCTCTGGCCACCCTTGCGGCCCGCCTCTGCAGCCAGGCGACGGTTCTGAGAAAAACTACGCTTCTCGTCCGGCACTGCCTTGCCGCCCATGCTGGCAATCTGGCGCTGCCGTTCGGCATTCATCGATGCAAAGCCTCGATGCGAAATTCGCCCTTCATTCACTGTTCCTTCAGCCATCACTGCTCTCCTTCTGACTCGCGGGCCCGGTGTCCCGGGTCTCAAGTGTGAAATGGGTCACAAAACAGGGGGTAGCGGCAGAGAGCATACGCCTTGCGGGTGTTATGGAACATCAGGGGAACCCTGAGCGGTGCGGTCAGCCGCCGCCTACTTGAATTGTGGGTCAGGGCGTAAGGTGGTTGATAACCAGGCTAACCACCCCATCGCGTCCCACCCTGTAGGTAACTTCTCCGAATGGATCGCCACTGGCGGCCACCGGGGAACCTGAACGGGCGATGCGGGCAACCACCTGAACGCTCTGGCCGGAGGAAAACGCGCGGCCGGGCACCATGGAGTCGGCGGGGCTGAGCGCAACACTCTGGGGGAAATGACTCTCCAACCGCTTGACTGCCAAGGGCGGTCCAGCCTCTGCGGGGTCGCGGACGAAAACAAACAGTGGCGCCACTCCCGCCGCGGAGGCGAGCGCAGGCGCCAGACTCACATTGACGCGCACCAGCGGAGTGCTCCCCTGA
>JAFAVO010000010.1 GCA_019242385.1 Gammaproteobacteria bacterium
TTCGCACCTTCCTGCCGGCCTTCTTGGCGCGCTTCGCGACCACGGCACCGGCCGCGGCCTTCGCTGCAGCGGGAACGCGCGGGCGCGCAGCTGCGGCGGCTGCGGGTCGAGCGGCAGCGGCCTTGGGCGCAGCGGCCTTGCCCGGCGCGGACCGCTTGGTGGCTGCAGCGGGGTTGGGCCCTGCCGCAGGCTTGGTGGCTGCAGCGGCCTTAGCGTCTGCAGCAGGCTTTGTGCCCGTAGCGGGCTTACCGGCTGCAGTGGGAGTAGCGGCTGCAGCGGGCTTGGCGGCCGCGGCAGGTTTTTGTGCAGCCGTGCGCGGCGCTTCCTGTACGGCGAACGTACCGCCCTGCGGGTCCATCATCATCGCCACCCAGCTGCCGCCGGGCACCTCCATCGGTCCGTGCAGAAGCCGGCCGCCCGCGCTCTTGGCGGCGGCGACCGCGCGACTGGCGTCAGGAACGTTCACGTAGCTGAGCCAGGAGGGTGCGGTCGACGGACCCTGCACGTTGCAGATGCCGCCGCCCTGAGTCCCGCCGTGTTGGAAAATCTGATAGGTACCCATCGACCCCATGTCGTGAGCCTGACCCTTCGTCCAGCCGAACAACTGGCCGTAGAAGCGCAGCGCAGCGGCAACGTCCGTGGTCGCCAGCTCATGCCACGAGAAGCCACCCTGTGCCGGGGACGTGCCCGGAGGCTGTCCGCCTCCGGGGGTGAACACCGCGAAGGTGGCCCCCTGCGGATCGGAGAGCACCGCGAAACGGCCCACATTGGGGATGTCACCGGGAGGCTTCACGATGCGCGCGCCAAGACCCTCAGCCTGAGAGCAGGTGCTGTCGACGTTCGGCGTGCCGATGTAGACCAACCAGTGGGGTGGCGTCGACCCGGCTTCCGCCGGCAAAGTCATGAGCCCAGCGATCTGGTTCTGTCCGGCCATCCAGATGGTGTAGCCGGGCATGCTGGAGGCAGCAGTCCGCCATGGCACGACTTTCGGGTAGAACGCGGCGGCCGCCGCGGTGTCATTCGTCAACAACTCGTGCCAGACGAATCGTCCCAGAACTTCGGCGTTGCTCATGGTGGGTCTTCCTCTTGTTTGCGAGCGACAACTGCGACGGTCGACGATGCGCGCAACATTCTGCCCTTCTCCGTCACAGGCTGCCACGGCTCTCGCGCTGATTCCAGCGCGGAAAGCCGACGCTGGTGCCAGATCAGATACAGCCCACTCGCGATGACGATGCCCCCACCGAAACACACCCGCGCCGAGGGCAGGACGTGCCACACCGCGCGATCGATGGCGACGCCCCACAGGAGCGCGGTGTACTCGAAGGGGGTGACGACCGAGGGGGGCGCGGAGCGGAAGGCTTCGGTGAGCAGGAACTGCCCGAGGGCGGCCAGTACCCCGAGCCCCGCGAGCCACTTCCAGTCATCGTGCTCGATGGGCACCCACCCGGGTGCGGCGATGGCGCTCGCGAACACGGTCATGAGCCCCACGGTCCAGAACACCACGCTGACGGTCGTGTCGCTGCGCGTGAGTACCCGCACCGCGATCGCGCTCAGGGCATAGGCGGTCGCGCCCATGAGCGCCGCGAGTGCGCCCAGGGCGCTGAGCCCGGAAGTCGTGGGGCGCAGCATGGTGAGCACGCCGGCGAGGCCGACCAGGACGGCTATCCAGTTGCGCCAGTCGATACGCTCCCCGAGCAGCGGCACCGACAGGGCGGCGACGAGCAGCGGCGCCGAGAGGAACACCGAGTACGCATTGGCGAGGGACAGCTCGCGCACGGCGTAGATGAATCCGACCAGGACCACCACGTACAGCAGGGCGCGCAGCAGGTGCATGGGCCAGCGCCGCGGGCGCAGGTCCTGCAGACGACCCTGGAGCAGCACCGGCAGCAGCGTGAAGGGCAGGGAGGTCGCGCCGCGCAGCGCCGCGACCTGCATGGTCGGGTAGCGCGCCGCGAGCAGCTTCAGGATTCCGTCCATCAACGAGAAGAGCGCGACCGCGGCGATCATGGTCGCGATGGCGCGCAGCCTCCCCTCGCGCACGCCTAGCCGCTCAGGTCCGCCTCCGGCTGCCGGCCGGTGCGCCCCATCGGACGATAGCTCGTGCCCAGCAGGCGCGCCGGCAGCGGGAAAGCGCTCATCAGCGACACGATCAACGAGGAGGCGTACGGCACCGCCTGGATGAGCAGCACGACGATCCAGGCGAGGTGGTCTGGACCGGCATTCTGCGGCAGGGCGGTGTGCGAGACCGCCCAGGCCGAGAGGACGAGTCCGATCATCATGAGCGTCTCCTAGCGCGCCGCAGCGAGCGCGTGCCACAGCCCGGCGGAGCGCCGCTTCTTCGGGGTGCGGAAGAAAGGCTCGCTGCGGGTGAGGAGACCCTTCACGCTGGCGAGCCCGATGGTGTGGGTAAGGGCGAGACCCGCGATCGCCGCGGCGAGCGTCTGGCGCAGGTTCGCTCCCACGCGCGCATGGTAGAGGTGCACGAGCTTCGCGAGCTTGAAGGTGAACAGCGACAAGGGCAGCACCGAGTAGAGCACGAGCGGTGCATCAACCCGGCCAGGCGCCCACACCATCGCCACCGACCAGCCGAGCGCCGCGAGGTTGAAGAGCAGGTTGCAACCATCGGCGATCCAGGGGAGCCAGCCGGCGATGAAATGGTAACGCTGGCCGGGCGACAGCGGCCCGCCCTCGAGAAACAGCGCGCGCGCGTGCGCCTTGATGATCTGCATGGCACCGTACGCCCAGCGGAAGCGCTGCTTCTTGAAGTCGATGAACGTGTCGGGCATGAGGCCACGACCGTAGCTCTCGGGCACGTAGCTGGCATCGTACCCGGCCTCGAAGATGCGCAGGCCGAGCTCGGCGTCCTCGGTGATGCACCACTCGGCCCAACGGCAGGCGTCGAGCTGCTTGCGGCGCACCATGGTCATGGTGCCGTGCTGGATGATGGCGTTGCGCTCGTTGCGCGTGATCATGCCGATCTGGAAGAAGCCGCGGTACTCGGCGTAGCACATCGCCTTGAATGCGCTCTCTCCGGCATCGCGATAGTCCTGCGGCGCCTGCACGATGGCGATACGCTCATCCGTGAATGCCGGGGTCAGATCGCGCAGCCAGCCGGCATCGACGACGTAGTCGCTGTCGATGACGGCGACGATGGCGGCGTCGGGGGCAGTGCGCTCGAGTGCGTAGTTGAGCGCCCCGGCCTTGAAGCCGGCGAGCGGCGCCACGTGGAAGAACCGGAAGCGCGCGCCGAGTCGGGCGCAATGCGCTTCGACCGGCCGCCACACGCTCTCATCGCGTGTGTTGTTATCGATGACCAGCACTTCGTAGTCCGGGTAGTCGAGCCTCGCCAGGGCGTCGAGCGTCTCGATGAGCATCGCCGGAGGCTCGTTGTAGGCCGGCACATGGATGGAAACCTTCGGCTGTGCCCCGATGCCGTTGAGCATCGGGGCGCCGAGCCGCCGCCGGTACTCGACCCAGTGCGCCTCGGCCCATTCATGCGCTTCGGCCAGCAGCACGAGCAGCACCCCGAGCATGCCGAGCAGCAGCAGCACCCCTGACACCACGCTCGAGACCGTCATGTACTGCTGGGTGAAGTCGTAGATCACCCAGACCGCAATCGTGGCGGCCGCGTACACCACCACCGCCAGGAAGCTGCGCCCGCGGTTGCGCAGCGTGTCGCTGTTCAGATAGAGCAGCCCCAGAACCAGCAGCGACACCCCGATCGAGACCGCCGCCAGAATGTGCCACTCCGGGATACGGACGATCGGCGCGGTGAAGGCAAACTTCGGTCGCCGCTCGACGTCGTATACGCCCCAGTAGGAGCCCACCGCTCCTTCCATGAAGGCCTTCCACGGCTGGTCGAAGGCTTCCATCAC
>JAFAVO010000093.1 GCA_019242385.1 Gammaproteobacteria bacterium
AGCAGGCCATCTCCAGTGCCGACAGCACCGCCATGAGGGAGAGGGCCGGATGCTGGGTGTAGCCAGCCGAGGAGACCCGCCGCCACAGCGATTCGATGTCGTGAGGGTCCTGTCCGAGGAAGTAGCGCGCGAATACATCCTCGAGCATGCGTGTCACCACCTGCGGGTGAAACGGCAGGCAATATGCCTCACCTACCCCATGCACGTTGTGATCGGTCGTGAGCTTCACGAACACGAAGTAGCGGCCGCCGACGCCCGGTTGCGGATTGCCGGCGACGAAAGTGCGGATGTCACTCAGTTTCATGAGGACCCTCTTAAAGCAGATGAATGAGTATGACTACATCATCGTGGGTGCGGGTACTGCCGGGTGTGTGCTCGCCAACCGCCTGACGGCGAGCGGCAAACTACGGGTGCTGCTGCTGGAAGCCGGCGGCTCGGACCGCTCGGTCTGGATCTCCGTGCCGGTCGGCTATGCCCGCACCTTCCACGACCCTCGCTTCAACTGGATGTACGAGGCGGAGCCCGACCCCGCGCTCGATAACCGGCGCCAGTTCTGGCCGCGCGGCAAGGTGCTCGGCGGCTCCGGCTCGATCAATGCGATGGTTTACATACGTGGCCAGCCGGGGGATTTCGACGACTGGCGCGATGCAGGCAACCCGGGTTGGTCGGCAGCGGAAGTGCTGCCCTGGTTCAGGAAGCTCGAGGATCATTGCTGGGGCGCCTCGGAATTTCACGGTGCGGGCGGGCCGATCTACGTGAGCGATGTGTCCTCGCGAGTGCACCCCGTCTGCGAGACCTTTCTCGCCGCGTGCTCGACCCTCGGGATCCCGGCCACGCGCGACTTTAACGCTGCGCAGCCCGAGGGCGCCGGGGTTTGGCAGGTGAGCATCAAGGACGGCGTACGGGTCTCGACCGGGAACGCCTACCTGCGGCCGGCGATGCGCCGCTCCAATCTCGAGGTGCAGCTGCACGCGCTCGCGACGCGCGTATCGTTCGAAGGGACGCGCGCGCGGGGCGTCGAGTACGAGCGGCACGGGGTGCGGCGGGAAGCGCGCGCGCGCGGCGAGGTGCTGCTCTGTGGCGGCGCCATCAATTCGCCGCAGCTGCTCGAGCTCTCGGGGGTCGGCGATGCGGCACTGCTGCAGAGCTTCGGCATCAAGGTGGTGGCGGACTCATCGGCGGTCGGCGTCGGCCTGCAGGATCATCTCGCGGTGAATTACTACTTCCGCTCGCGCGTGCCGACCCTGAACGATGAGCTGGCACCTTTCTTCGGCAAGGTGAAGGCCGCGATCCGCTATGCGCTCACGCGGCGCGGACCGCTCTCCATGAGCGTGAATCAGGCGGGCGCCTTCCTGCGCAGCCGTCCCGAGCTCACCCGGCCGAACCTCCACATCTATTTCAACCCGGCGAGCTACGGCACCACCACCACCGGCGCCCAGGGCAGGCGGCGCCTCACGAACCCCGATCCGTGGCCCGGCTTCCTCATGTCCTTCAATACCTGCCGGCCCACCAGCCGCGGCAGCGTGCACATCCGCTCCCCCGATCCGCTGGTGAAGCCGAAAATCCTGGTGAATTCCCTGGCAACCGCCGCCGACGTCCAGGACGTGTTCGACGGCGCGCGCATGGTGCGCCGTATCGCCGCGGCGGCGCCGCTCGCCGCCATCACCGAAAGCGAGCGTCAGCCAGGACCTGCCGTGCAGTCCGACGCCGAGGTGCTGGCGGACTTCCGCCAGCGGGCGGGCTCGGTGTTCCACGCGAGCTGCACCTGCGCCATGGGTGGGAATGAGGGCGCGGTGCTCGATGCCCGGCTGCGGGTACGCCGGGTGCAGGGCCTGCGGGTGGTCGATGCCTCCGCCTTCCCGAATGTCACCTCCGGCAATACCAACACACCGACCATAATGCTGGCGGAGAAGGCGGCCGACCTCATTCTTGAGGACAGCGGGCGCCCGCCGGATTAATCTGCTCGAAGGAGCCGAAGGCAGGAACCGATGAGCGAAGTGCAATCGAGCGTGGCCTCAGGCGTCGATCGGCTGGCGGAAGCTCCGACGACGACCAACACCACGCTGCTGGCGCGCTGGTACGTGCTCATCATGATGTGCCTGGTGTACACCCTGAGCATCGCCGACCGCTACGTGGTCTCCACGGTGCTCGATCCGATCAAGGACGAGCTGCACCTGACCAACCTTGGCGTCTCGCTGCTCACGGGCATGGCGTTCGGGGTCTTCTACATCCTGCTCGGATTCCCGCTCTCCTGGCTGCTCGACCGCTACAACCGCCGCAAGATCGTCGCCGTGTGCCTGGTGCTGTGGTCCGCGATGACCGCGGTGTGCGGGCTGGCACGCACCCCATTCGAGTTCTTCCTCGCACGCGTCGGAGTCACGGTCGGTGAGGCCGGTGGCACCCCGGGCGCGAATTCACTGCTGTCGGATTATTTTCCTGCCACACGGCGCGCAATGGCACTCACGATTTTTTCCCTCGGTGCACCGATCGGCGCGTGGGTGGGCTACAACGTCGCCGGCGCCATCGCGGACCACTACGGCTGGCGCGCGGTGTTCTTCGCGCTCGGCGTGCCCGGTGTGCTCGCCGGCGCTTTGGTGTGGCTCACGGTACGCGAGCCGCAGCGCGGCTGCCTCGATGCCGGCGATGACGCCGCCGCCCCTTCCTTCCGGCAGACGCTCGCGTTCTGGTGGCAACAGCGCTCGGCGGTGCACTGGATGCTGGGCACGGCGATCTGTGCGCTCTGGGGCTGGGGACTGATGTTCTGGACACCCGCCTTCCTGCAGCGCACCTACCACATGACCGTCGGCGAGGCGGCAGCGGTTACTGAGAACATGCACCTCTGGGGCGGTGGTCTGGCAACGCTTGCGACCGGCTGGCTGATGGCACGGAGCAGCATGATCGATGCGCGTCGCATCGTCTGGGTTGTCGCTACCGGCATCGGCATCGCCACCATCGCTTCAGGAGTCGTCTACTACACACGCGACCTGGCACTCGCGCGCGCCATGTTGTGGATCTTCATTCCGGCGATCTATTTCTATATCGGCCCGGGCTTCGGGCTGCTCAACAACCTGGCGCAGTGCCGCATGCGGGCGATGTTCTGCGCGATGGTGCTGTTCCTGGCCAACCTCGGGAACCTGGTGATCACGCCGAACGTGATCGGTGCGCTCACGGACTGGTTCGTGCGTTATCAGCTCTCCGAGGCCGACGCACTCCGGCTCGCGATGCTGTGCATCGTGCCGACCGGCTTTTGGGCGACCGCGCACCTGTTTCTGGCGGCGCGCGACATCCTCAAGGACCAGCAGCGCGCGCGCAGCTTTCCGTGAGCTGCTCCTGATCTCAGCTCGCGTTCCCGCAAGGCTTGATCTTCTGCTCTGCCTGCATCGAAGCCGGCTGCACCCCTCTTTGTGTCCAACTGTTGCCGCAATCGCCGTGCAGCCGTAGCTTCGGATAGCAGTCAGCAAGCCGCGGAGTAAAAATGCTCTCCGCTCCGGGCCATGCAGGAGAGGGCCATGGCGAATTCCATCATGGATTCGGTGCTGGGAATGGTATCACCGGAGATGAAGCAGGCGCTGACGGCGCGGCTCGGCGAGTCGCCCGAGTCGGTACACACCGGTCTCGCCGCAGCATCGGCGGCTATCCTCGATGGGCTCGCCAGCAGGACCCGTGACGATGCCTTCCCCGGTCAGGTGCTGAAATGCGTGAGCGCCGCGGCCGGGCAGAACGTCGAATCCGATCTCGCAGCAATTGCCTCCACCGGTCCGACCGGAGCGATGGCCGATCTGGTGAACCGCTTCCTGCCGTTGGTGTTCGGCTCACAGCAAAGCCAGGTCGGCAATGCGGTCGCCCAGCAGTGCTGCGTCAGCACCACCGCGGGCATGGGACTGCTGAGAATGGCCGTGCCTCTGCTGCTCGCCTTCTTCGGCAAGGCTCACAGCGCCGGCAGCCTCGATGAGCGCACGCTCACGGAAATGCTGCAGGCGTCGGCACCGAATCTGCGCAACTACCTGCCGAGCGCCCTGCTCGGCAGCGCCGCCGGAGTCGCCCGGGCCGTGCCGGCGGGCTCCAGGGCGGGAAACAATGGTGCAGAGGTGCCTGCAGCGCCGCGCTGGCTGGTGCCGACGGCTATTGGCGGTGCGCTGCTGCTCGCCTGGCTCGCCATCCGCTCTTTCACCGGCCCGGGGGAGGCTCCGACGGTCGCGACCGTGACTGCGGAGGCGACCAATGGCGCAGTGACGGCCGCGAGCAAGGCCGCGAGTGACGCTGCCACGGCGGCGTGGGCCGCGCTCGGCGATCTGATGAAGGTGAAGCTACCCGATGGCCGCGTGCTCAACGTGCCGGCACTCGGGGTGGAGGCAAGGCTGGTGAACTTCCTGGATGACAGCGGCGCACCGGTCAATGACAGCAGCAGCTGGTTCGACTTCGACCGGCTGCTGTTCGATACCGGCAAGGCGACACTGCAGAGCGCCTCCCAGGAGCAGCTCACCAATATCGCCGCCATCCTCAAGGCCTACCCGCAGGTGAAGATCCGCATTGCCGGTTACACGGATGACACGGGTGAGCCCACGGCCAATCTGCGGCTCTCCGAAGAGCGGGCCAACAACGTCATGGACGAGCTGGTCAAACTCGGAATCGATCCGGCGCGCATGAGCGCACGGGGCTACGGCCGCGAGCACCCGGTGGCGGATAACTCCACCGAAGAGGGGCGGCAGAAGAACCGGCGGATCTCGCTGCGGGTGACCGATAAGCAGGCGGCAGCCTGAGCGCGCTTCAACGCGGGCTGCCGGCCGGGGCAGGCGGCGCGCCCGGTGGCGGCTGGCCCGCGGGCGCCGCCGGCGGCTGATCGGCGATCAGCACTTCCGCCTTGAGCTGGGTGCCGCCAATCTGCAACTGGTTGGGAATGCAGCTCGAGTGGTAGTCGACATGCCGCGCGTAGAACAGCGGCAGCACGCGGGACTTCACCTGCTCGATCAGCTCGCAGTCGCCTGCCTCCCGTAACGGGTCCAGATCGGTGCTGATCTGGACTGTCTTCCACTGGGCGGGCACCGGCGTCACGTTTGCGTTGGCCTTGCTGGCGTCAAACGGCGCGAGCACGTGCATGTTCACGGTCACCCCCGGAAACTCCGTCGGTCTGCCCGAGAGTCCGGAGCACGGGACCGGCCGCACCGTGAGATCCGGGCGGGCGCCGAGCTGCAGAAGGATCGCGCGGATCTTGTCCCGCAGACCGTCACACGAGTAATGCGAGGTAAAGCCCATGTAGGTGAAGCGCAGCTCCTTCGGGGTCCACACGCCCCAGGCGGGCGGCGCAGTATCTGTCGGAGCTGCCGGAGCTTGTGCTCGCGCCGCCATGGCCAGCGAGAGGCACAGAGCGAGCGCGAGGGCACTTACGGGAACGCGTGGTCGGTACTGCATGAGCTTACTTCCAGGGCCGCCGCGGCCCGTACGTTTGTGAGACAACTTTCGCGGCCGGTCGTTGCAACTACGAAGGCAACGCCCCGGCTGCTGGCGTAGGCCGCAGGTGCTCAGTCGCAACTCCAAACAACATGGGGAGGACGCTGCAGAAGTAGCATCCTCAGGCCTGCGGCTGAGCGAGCACCTGTACCCAGTAGAGGCCATGCCGGCCCGATCGGCCCGTCGCGTAGGCAATGCCCATCTCGGCGAATCGCGGATCCATGATGTTCTCGCAGTGCCCCGGACTGTCGAGCCAGCCCTGCACCACCTCTTGCACCGACTTCGGTCCGTAGGCGATGTTCTCGCCGACGAGCCGCTCGCGGTACCCGACGGCTCGCACGCGATCGGCGGGGGATCCTCCATCGAGGTCACGGTGCTCGAAGTAATCGTGCTCAGCCATGTCGGCGGCGTGGCCAAGCGCTACATTGCCCAGAGTGCCCGAAAGGGCAAGCGGGGGCGCCGGTGCAAACACGCGCTCGCCGCAGCGCGTGCCGCGCGAGCGGATATCGTTCACGAGCTGCAGCGCGTCACTCGCCGATATGGCTGGGGCTGGCGTTGGGGCGCGCGGCGGGGGTGGCGTCGCGGCGCGTGGAGGCGGCGGCGCGCTCCACGGAATCGTTGGAGCGGTGCGGCTCACCGTCGCCGGCACAGGTGCCCCGCGGTAATCCGCGGTCATCACGATCCAGCTGTCCATCCCGCGCCGGTACACCCCGAGGGCGCGCAAGTCCGCAGCGGTGACCGCCTGACATGCGGACCGCCGCAGCACTTCGAGTACCGTGCCGTCGGAGCTGCTCACGTGCAGTCCGGCGGTCGCCAGGGAGGGATAGCCGCCGCGCTCGGCCGCGGCGGCGAGCGCAGTTCCCTCGGCCCACTGCCGAGCGACCACATCGAGCCCGATCTCGTGGCGCAGCGCGCGCGTAGCGGGCACGACACCGCCGCAGCCGCCTTCGCGCAGGGTCTGAACTGCCGACAGCGGGTCGGTCGCACTTGCAAGCGCGGAAGCCGCTGCAACACACGCCGACACGATCAGAGCGCGAGCGCTCCAGGAATCACTCATCCGCGGCACACCTCTTTATAGGCACGAACGCTCAGGCGTCGCAGCGGATGACGGCCGCGCCCGACGGATTCACATAATGCCCCGCGGCGCCGCTCCTGGTGATCTATTTCTATTTATGTGTATT
>JAFAVO010000094.1 GCA_019242385.1 Gammaproteobacteria bacterium
GTGTAGTGCTCCTCGGCGTCGATGGGCCACAAAACGCCGCAGCGCATGCAGTAGGCTTCGCTGCTCGAGTTGCTGCTGAGGAGAGGAGAGGCTGAGCATGGGCGTAGGTTGCGGCCTACCCGACCGGGTGCTGCGGTGCGGGGCGCCGCTGGCCCTGGCCGTCCTGGCGCTACCTTGCGCGGCATGGGCGGGGACGGGTGTCCCCGATACGCAGCTGTGGACTGAGCTCGACGTTACCGGCCCCATCGCCACCGATACCACCGTCACCGGCATCGCCAAGGTCCGCCTCAGCGAGACTCTCGCGAATCCGACGATGACTTCCCTCGAGGTGGACCTGAACCACAAATTCCGCGAGTGGTGGGTTTCCATCGGCTACGTGCACGAGGCCACCCCGATCCGCCCGGAGGAGACCGTCGAAGGCCGGCCCGTCAACATCAAGCAGGTCATCAGGTTGTTCGGCAGCCGTGCGTGGCGATTCGGCCGTAACACCCTGGCGCTGCGGCTGCGGCTCGATGACACGCTGAACGCCTCGAGCAATCCGTACCGGGGGCGCGTGCGCCTCGAGTATCGCTGGGCCACGGAGGGACTCAGCTGGATGTCCTACGTTTTTGCCAGCGACGAGGTGTTTTACGAGTTCCAGGATCAGGAGTGGTTTCGCAACCGCTTCCGCGCAGGCGCCAACCTGATCCTGTCCGAGCGCACGGATCTGCAGGTGTTCTACCAGCGTCAGGACAGCAACAACAGCACCCCCGGCGCGATCAATGCACTCGGCCTCACGCTCGATGTGACCTTCAAGTAGCGCGGCGCAGCTCGGCGCCTAAACGCCTGCTGAACGTGCAGCGCGCAACCGTCGCCAGCTGACAACACCTGCCATGCGCGGTGCGCTTGCAGTGACCTGCGTCGCACCACGACTTTGGCTCCTGCATTACCATCGCGCGCGTCGTGCGATGTCTGCTCGGCAACGAGCCAGGAGGATCGAAGTGGACAAGTCATTGGTGACAGGGCTGATGATCGGGGCGGTGGTCGCTGTGGGCGCCACGGCCTTTGCGGGATTGAAGATGATGCACAAGAGTCCGGAGTACGCGGAAGTGGTGAAGGTCACTCCGCTCACCAAGACGATTCACACGCCGCGACAGGACTGTCATGACGAGACGGTGACCCACCAGGCTCCGGTGAAGGATGAGCATCAGGTGATGGGCACGGTCGCGGGCGCAGTCATCGGCGGGGTGATCGGGCATCAGATCGGTGGCGGCACCGGACGGCAGATCGCCACCGTGGCCGGCGCTGCCGGCGGCGGTTACGCCGGCAACCGCATCCAGAAGAATCTCCAGGATAAGGACACTTACACCACGACCGAGCAGAAATGCGCGACCGTCTACGACAGTTCCGAGAAGCGCACCGGCTATGAGGTTCGCTATCGCCTCAACGGTCAGGAGGCGACGGTCAAGATGGACCACGATCCGGGCGAGCGCATCCCGGTGCGCGATGGGCAGCTGGTGCTCGAGGAAGCCGCCGCGCCCGCCAAGTCCGGCTGATCCGGCTGAGCGCAGCGCGCTACTGCCAGCGGTGCGCTCGATGGCGCTCGCCTAGGATTCGAGCGCGACAGTCCAGCTCACCGGCGCGCCTGCGAGCAACGATCAGCGCACGCTGCAGTAGCGAGTGATCGAAAGCTCGACGGCGCGCTCGGCTTGGGCCGCCGTGGTCCCCGGAGCGCCGATCGTGAAGTGCAGCACCGCCGCCGCGAGGCGGCGGGGTGTCTCCTCACGCCGCTGTGCCTCGATGCGCACACGCAGCGCCTCGACCGGGGTGCGTTGTTTCTTCAGGATCGAGACGACATCGATCGCGGCACAGGTCGCCAGCGCGGCGAGCAGTGCATCGAAGGGACTCGGCCCGCTTTGGGCATTGCCGTCGATGCGGATCCTCGGCGCTCCCGGGCGCGCGGCCTCGAATTGACTGCCGCCGACCCACTCCACCTCGATGGGAGCATGCGCGAGGGTGCCAGGTGGAGTCGCCATGGGAGCCTCGGTGTCGCGAGCTGCGTGCCACTGTAGCACTGCCCTGCCCTGTCGCGCTGCTCGCGCCCTCCTTGGCCGCTGGGCGCCGCCGAGCGAGCTCGGGGCGCGATCAACGGAGCGCGGCGGTCCGGCGCGATGCGCTACACTCGCGCGAAAGTCGAATTCCAACCACGCCTGAGAAATGCCGGGGAGCCCGTGAGACGACGCTACAGAATTCTGAGCGGCATCCTCCTCGTGCTGGTGCTCGGTGTGGTGTCGCTCGCCATCGCAATGAGTCACAACACCCCTTGTGGGCCCACCCCGCCGCCCACCGCTGGGGCAACCGCGATGAAGGCCATCGTGCATCACTGCTACGGATCGGCCGATGTCATCCGCTACGAGGACGTTCCCAAGCCAGCGCCGGCGGATGACGAGATCCTCGTGAAGGTGCACGCGGCCTCCGTCAACCCGCTCGACTGGCACTACCTCGAGGGCACCCCGTACATGCTGCGCCTCGATGCCGGGCTCGGCGCACCGGCCGACCCGCGGCTCGGGGTCGACTTCTCCGGAACGGTCGAGGCGGTCGGGAAGAAGGTCACGCGTTACAAGCCGGGCGATGAGGTGTTCGGCGGGAAGTTTGGAGCGCTCGCCGACTACGTCACCGTGCGCGAGGACCGCGCCATCGCGCCCAAGCCCACCAACGCGACGCACCAGCAGGCCGCCGCAATTGCCATCGCCGCGATCACTGCGCTCCAGGGTCTGCGCGACAAGGGACACATTCACCCGGGACAGCAGGTGCTCATCAACGGTGCCTCGGGTGGTGTCGGCACGTTCGGGGTGCAACTCGCCAAGTCCTTCGGCGCCACCGTCACCGGAGTGTGCAGCACGAAGAACATCGAGCTGGTGCGCGCGCTCGGCGCCGATCGCGTGGTCGACTACACGCAGGAGGACATCACGCGCGGAACGCAACGGTACGATCTGATTCTCGATAACGTGGCGACACATTCCCTGTTCGACTACAGGCGGATCATGAACCCCGATGCTGTCTACGTCTTGATCGGCTCGAGCGACCATGGACATTGGTTCGGCTGGCTGTGGAAGCCGCTTCAGGCCTGGGTCATCTCGCCGTTCACGAGTCAGAAGTTCGGCATGATCTTCGCCGATCTCAGGCAGGAGGATCTCGCCACCCTCGCCAGCCTGATGGAGTCAGGCAAGCTCACGCCGGTGATCGATCGGACCTATGAGCTCAAGGATGCGGCCGATGCACTCCGGTACCTCGAGAAAGGCCATGCTCGCGGCAAGGTCGTCGTTACCATTGATTAGCCGCCGCTGGCGATTCCGCCTGCTCGGCCCGGTCGTCACCCTTCTATTCCTGCTTGCGAGCGGCCCGGGCGGCGCGCAGACATCACATGACCGCGCCTTCTGGGTGGCGCTGCGCACATCGGGCTTCGCGCTGCCGCAGGGTGCACCGGTACTGCCCCTGGCGCTCGAGGCTGCGGCGCTCCTCGGATCCACCGATCCGGAGCTGCGCGATGACATCGCTTATTCGGCCATCGAGACCTGGGTCTACCGACAGCAGCGGCTCGATGCCGCCGACCTCGAACGGTTGCGCAGCACGCTGGCCGCCAACGCCCGGCGCGGACTGGGTGATGGCGCCGGTGATGGGCTCTTTCTGCGGTCCTTCTCACTGCTCGCTCTCTCGGTACTGGCCGCAGAAGACCTGAAGCGGCCGTTTCTCGACACGCAGCGGTTCGAGAGTCTGATCGACCTTGCGATCGAGGAGCTCGCACACGAGCGCGACCTGCGCGGTTACATACCGGGCAAAGGCTGGGGACATGCGACGGCCCATTGCGCGGACCTGCTGAAGTTCCTCGCCCGCAGCGGGCGGCTGCGGGTGCAGCAGCAGCCTCGCATGGTCAACGCAATCGCCGGGCGGCTGCGGTCGGCCGGCCTGGTGTTCGTCTGGGGCGAGGATGCCCGGCTCGGCGCCGCACTCACGGCCATTGCCATCCGCACCGACGCCGATCCTGTCGCCTTCATTGCCTGGTGCAAGCGCCTCGAGCAGGAGCATGCGGCGCTCTGGAACGGTTCCTTCGATGCGCAACGTTACGTCGCGGTACGGGCGCAGCTCAATGCGCTCAATGCCTTTACGGCCGATCTGGATGCGAGCTCGGCGGGCGCAGAGCCGATTCGCGCCGCGCTGCGCTCGTTGCACACGCAAGCGCAGTAAAATCGGCGCTTTCCCGGCGCCCGAAAGGATCGGCGGTGAGGCAATCAAGCGCGTGCTGCCTGCGGCAGAGGACACGAGGGCAGGTGAAGTGCTCGCTCACCCTCGTCCTCACGCTGGCGCTGTGCGCGTGCGCGACCGTGCAAACCACGAAACCGGGCGCGGTGGGCATCGAGCGCAGGCAGACCATGCTCGTGTCGGAGGAGTCCGTCGAGCAGGGTGCACAGAAGGCCTATGCCACCGAGGTACAACAGGCGAAGACGGACGGCAAGCTGAACGCGGACCCGGCGCTCACGGCGCGCATCCGCCGCATCAGCGGCCGCTTGATCCCGGTCACCGGCGCATTCCGCCCGGACGCTCCGGAATGGAAATGGGAGGTCAACACCCTGACGACTCCCGACATCAACGCCTACGCCATGCCCGGTGGCAAGATCATGGTGTACAGCGGGCTGGTCGAGAAGCTGCAGCTCTCGGACGCCGAGATCGCCGCGGTGCTCGGCCACGAGATCTCGCATGCGCTGCGAGAGCATACCCGTGAGCGTGTCTCGAGGCAGTACGAGCAGAAGGTTGCATTGGTGGGACTCGCGGTGATTACCGGAGTCGATCCGAGCGTGATGGATCTCGCCGACTCGGTGGCTTCAGTCACCTTCCAGTTGCCGCACAGCCGCGAGCAGGAAGCCGAAGCGGACGTCATGGGGCTCGAGCTGATGGCGCGTGCCGGCTACGATCCGCACGCCGCGATCAGTCTCTGGCAGAAAATGATCGCGGCCGAGAAGAGCGCGCCGCCGCAGTTCCTCAGCACGCACCCCGCATCGGCAAACCGGATCGCGGAGCTCGAGCGCCACATTCCCCAGGTGCTGCCGCTCTACCAGGCAGCGCTACACGCGGAGGGTTAAGCGGTGTGCTGACGGGCGCGCGCCGCCTCGGTGCGCCGATGCAGCGCGGCCGACACGGACACGGTGAGCAGCGGCAGGAACAGCAGCACCGGCACGCCGATGAACAGTGCAAAGGACGCCGGCAGACTCCATTCCCATTGCGCGTGCGCGCCGTAGATGCCGAGCGCGGTGCCGACAACCGGGACCCACCCGAGCAGCAGCGCTCCGAACCAGCACATGAGCCACCACAGGCCGGTGAGGTGCTGGATGCCGCTTGCCGTCGCCGCGATTTGAAAGAGACCGAAAATCAGATAGCCGGTATAACCCGCGGCGAAGAGCGTCGCCTTCACTTGCCGTCCTCCCGTGCTCGGGCGCCGTGGACGGCGCGCACGAGTTGCGGGATTTAGAGCCGTAGCACCTGAATGACCGCTGAACGGCAGTGGCGGCTTTGGATGTCGTCACGAATTTGCATCCGTAGCTAAGCCGGCGCGGCGCCACACTTTCTCCGCCGACGGCAATGGGGTCCGCTTGCCCGTCATGATCTCGGGGGTGATCGCGTAAAGCACCGTCGAGCCGATCCTCGGAAAGCTGTCCTGCGGGCGTCCCCAGGAGTCCGGCGGCGCGTACTTGGACATGAAGGCGGTGAAGAAGCGCTGGCGAACCTCGAGCTCCGGCACCACCCGGATTCGTCCGAAGACCACGACGGAGCGAAAAGCGATCGAGGTGTCACACTCTACCGGTCCGTACGGAAAGGTCTCGCCGGGCTCATCGGCTTCGAAGCACACCCGGTCACAGAATTCCACGTTGGCGAGAAAGTGCCCGCGATGACGCGCCGTATGCAGGAAGATGCGCTCCTCCATCCACACGAAGAGGTTCGGCACCACGTACGGATACCCATCCGCCCCCACCGTGGCAGTGCGGCCGCAGTGGGCGCTCGCGAGGAAGGCCCGCACCTCCTCGACGTTCATGATTTTGTCCGCGCGGCGCAGGTCGCCCCGTCGCGGCGCATCGCCTGGTATTTCGCTCGACATCGCTCCTCCAGCTGCGGCTTTGCCGATGATGTCAGGATTCGCGGCGCACTTCCTGCGCGGCTTTGTCGACCCGCAGGCCCAGGAATGCGGCATGACGCAGGCGCGCCTCGGCCGTCCACTCGGTGAAGCGAATCTGCGCGACCAGCTGCGGCCTGGTCCAGCGCATTGCCCTCATCTGATCGGCGGTGACGCCTCCGCCCCAGTGACCCGGGGCAGGATCGGGCAGGTTCGCGAAGGGGCACTCAGGCAGGAGCAGCGGCCGCAGCTTCGCGAGCAGCTCGCGCCGCGTGTGCGGAGTGAATCCCGCACGCACCTTGCCGGCGAACTGCAGTTTTCTGCCTTCGTAGTAGCCCACGAGAAGCGCATCGAGTCCCGTCGATCCCTCGGACCGAAATCCGCCGATGACGAACTCCTGCTGGCGCTCGAGCTTCAATTTGACCCAGTCGCCGTTGCGCTCGCCCGGCTGGTAGTTGGAGTCTCTGCGCTTGGCGATGACCCCCTCGATTCCGGCGGCCTGCACGGCCTGCACGACATCGGCCGCACTCCCAGGCAGCTCCTGCAGCAGGCGCATCCGCGGATCCTTGCCGAGCAGCGCAGGCAGTCGCGCCTGCCGGAGGCGCAGCGGCTCGCCCATCAGGTCGCGGCCTTCGAGATGCAGCAGGTCGAAGGCATAGAAGACGATGCGGTGGGTACGGTGCGAGGAGCGGTGCTGGAGGGCCTGAAA
>JAFAVO010000159.1 GCA_019242385.1 Gammaproteobacteria bacterium
GCCGCGCACTCGGGCAGCGCGTGCGCACAGCGCGTGCGGTACACGCAGCCACTCGGTGGGGCAAGCGGGGATGGCGGCTCGCCGGGGCGCACGCGTGCGAGCCGCAGCGCCTGCAGCTGCGGGTCGGCGACCGGCATGGCATCGAGGAGCTCGCGGGTGTAGGGGTGCCGCGGCGCGCTGAAGAGCCGCGCCGCAGGCGCGAGCTCCATTCTGCGCCCGAGATAGAGCACCAGCACCTGCTCACACAGCTCGCGCACCAGCGCGAGATTGTGGCTGATGAAGAGCAGGCACAGCCCGCTCGCCCGGCGCAGCTGCGCGAGCAGTGCGAGGATCTGCTGCTGGGTCGGCGCATCGAGCGCGCTCAGCGGCTCATCGCACACCAGCAGTCGTGGCCGCAGCACCATGGCCCGGGCAATGCCGACCCGCTGACACTGCCCGCCCGAAAGCTCGTGCGGGTAACGGCCGGCGAGCGACAGCGGCAGTCCGACCTGCTGGAGTGCAGCCTCCACCGCCGCGAGGCGCGCGGCTCGCTCGAGCCTGGGCTCGTGCACGCGCAGCGGCTCCTCGACGATCCCTTCCACCGTCATGCGCGGGTCGAGGCTCCCGTATGGATCCTGAAAGATGATCTGCAGATCGCGCCGCAGGCTGCGCAGCGCCGCGCGCTGCAGCGCGCCGAGATCGCGCCCCACCCACAGCACGCGTCCGCTCGCCGCCGGCAACAGCTGGAGGATCGCGCGCGCCAGCGTCGATTTGCCGCTGCCGGACTCACCGACGATACCGAGGGCCTCACCCGAGCGCAGCGCGAGGCTGACATCGGTGAGCGCAGCCAGCGAGGCGCGTCTTCCGAGACGTCCGCCCTCGACCGCGTAGCGAACGCTGAGACCGTGCACGGTGAGCGCGCCGTGATCGGTCGGTGCCCGCGGGGTGTCCTGCGGCGGAGCCTCTGCGTCCGCCGCGGCGCGCGCCTGTTGCAGCAGCGAGCGCGTGTAGGGATCGCGCGGCGCTTGCAGCACTTCCCCGACCGGACCGCTTTCGAGCACGCGCCCCTGGCGCATCACCGCGATGCGATCGGCGATACCGGCGAGGGCGGCGATGTCGTGCGTGATGAGCACCACACCCACGCTGCGCGAGCGCTTGAGCTCGGCGAGCAGCGCCAGAATCTGTGCCTGGATGGTGACATCGAGCGAGGTGGTCGGCTCATCCGCGATCAGCAACTGCGGCTCGCCGGCGAGCGCAATCGCAATCATGGCGCGCTGGCGCATGCCGCCGGAGAGCGCCTGCGGGTACTCGCGCAGCCGGCGCTGCGGATCGCTGACGTGCACGAGCTCGAGCAGCTCCTGCGCACGCGCGCGGGCGGCGCCGTGCGCGAGTCCGCGATGCCGGCGCAGCACCTCGATCAGCTGCGCACCGATCGTCAGATGCGGAGTGAGGGAAGTGAGGGGGTCCTGGAACACCATGCCGATGCGCGCGCCGCGCACCCGATCGAGAGCCGCCGCCGAAAGCCCCACGAGCTCGGTCTCACCGAGGCGTGCGCTGCCGCTCGTGCGGCCGTTGGCCGCGAGCAGCCCCATGAGGGCGAGAAACATCTGGCTCTTGCCGGCGCCCGATTCCCCAACCACACCGAGGCACTCTCCGCTTGCGATCGAGAGCGACACCTCCTCGACCGCCCGCAGCGGTCCCTGTGGGGTATCGAAGCAGACACTGAGGCCGCGCAGGCACAGCAGCGGCGCGCGCCCAGCGGCGCCGCCTTCAGCGCTCGCGCGGATCGAAGACATCCCGCAGACCATCGCCGAGCAGATTGAGGCACAGCAGCAGCAGCAGCAGCGCGCTCGCCGGCACGAGCAGCATCCAGGGCGCGGACTCCATCTCCTGTGCGCCGGCGAAGATCAGATTGCCGAGGCTCGCCTGCGGCTCCTGCACACCGAGCCCGAGAAAGGAGAGGAAGCTCTCGAAGAGGATCATCTGCGGCACGATCAGGGTCGCGTACACCATCACCGCGCCGAGCACGTTCGGCACGATGTGCCGCCACAGGATGCCCGCCGGCGGGACCCCAAGGGCGCGTGCCGCCTCGATGAACTCGCGCCGCTTCAGCGCGAGCGTCTGCGCGCGCACGATGCGCGCGGTGGTCAGCCAGCCGACCGCCGCGAGCGCGAGCGCCAGGACGGCGAGACTGCCGCGCGGGAAGAGCGTGGTCAGAATGATCACCACGAACAGGTACGGCAGCGAATACAACACATCGACGAAGCGCATCATGGCCGCATCGATGCGCCCACCGGCGAGCGCCGCCGCCGCTCCCCAGAGCACGCCGATCGCGAGGCTCACCGCGCTCGCGAGCACGGCGAGCAGCAGTGACAGGCGCAGACCGTGCAGCGTCCTCACGAGCAGATCGCGGCCGAGCCGGTCGGTACCGAGCCAGTGGCCCGCGGCCGTCCCGGGTGCCGCGGCCAGGTGCTGCCAGTCGAGACTGTCATAGCTCCAGCGGCTCAGCGCCGGCGCGAGAAGCGCCGCGAGGGCGAGCACGCCGAGGAGCGTGCTTGCCGTGGTCGTCGCCCGGTTGCCGCGCAGCCGCCGGCGCGCCGCACTCCACGGGCCGGCACTCGTGGCGGTGGCGTCATTCATGCCGCGTGCCCGGATCGAGCCAGCCGCAGGCGAGATCGGCGAGCAGATTCAGCAGCAGAGTCAGCGCCCCGTACACGATCACCATTCCCATGACGAGCGGATAATCGCGGTCGATGGCGCCCTGCACCAGGTAGCGCCCGCTGCCGGGCAGACCGAACACGGCCTCGACCACCAGCGAGCCGGTGATGACGAAGGCGGCTGCCGGTCCCAGATAGCTCGCGACCGGCAGCAGTGCCGGACGCAGCGCGTGCCGCCACAGCACCCGCCGCTCACCCAACCCGCGCGCGCGGGCACTGCGGATATAGGGAGTGCGCAGCACCTCGAGGAGACTGGCGCGTGTCAGGCGCGCGAGTGCCAGGGCGAGCGGCAGCGCCAGTGTCGCGACCGGCAGCACCAGGTACCGAGGCGCGCCCGGCTGCCACCCGGCCACCGGCAACCAGCGCAGGTAGATGCCGAAGATCAGGGCGAGCACCGGCCCGATGACGAAGCTCGGCAGCGCCACCGCGACTGCACCGGTGGCTGCGATGCCGAGATCGGCAACCGGTCCGCGCCGGAGCGCCGCGGCGACGCCGGCCGGTATGCCGCTGATGAGCGCGACGAGGATGGCACACAGCCCGAGCGTTGCGCTCAGTGGCAGTCCCTGACGAATCAGCTCACCGACGCTGAAGTCGCGCTGGCGGAGCGAGGGGCCGAAGTCACCGTGCACGAGCGCACGCAGATAGCGCAGGTACTGCAGGGGGAGCGGCGCATCGAGGCCGTAGAGCCGCTCGAGGTTCGCGCGCACGGCGGGGCTCACGCCCTGCTCCGTATCGAAGGGGCCCCCCGGGGCGAGGCGGATGATGGCGAACGAGAGGGTGATGATGACGAGCAGTGTGGGAATGAGCGCGGCGATGCGACGCAACGCGAGCTTCAGCATGCGGGGACTCTAGCTCGCAGGTCGCGCCAGGCGCAATTTCAGCGCGCACCTGCAGGCCGGTGCGCAATCCGTCAACGGCCCGGCACCTTGCGTCAACCCCGGCGGCAGCGGGCCGCTATACTGCGCGTCCCGCCCGTGTGCCGGGCGCCGATGAGCCAAGAGGAATGAAGCGCATCCTGGTCGGCATCAAGCGCGTCGTGGACGCCAATGTGCGCATCCGCGTCAAGCCCGATGGGAGCGGCGTCGTCACCGATGGGGTGAAGATGGCCATCAATC
>JAFAVO010000209.1 GCA_019242385.1 Gammaproteobacteria bacterium
AGGGTACCGGTATCAGCGCGGGCCTGCCTTCATCGGTCGCGGGCGCGGCCGACGCACCGGGGGAGCTGGCGAGGTTTGCGGCCGGCGGCGGCGCGGGGCCCGGCGCAGCCGCCAGGATCTTCAGCTGCGTCACCTCCGCCTCGAGCCGCTCGAGGAGCCGAACGCTGCGCCACCAGAGCGCGCTGCTCAGCAGTGCAATGAGGAGCGCAGCGCAGGCGACGATCCACGCCAAAGGAATTCTGGGCGGTTCCGGCTGCGCCGGTGGCGCAGGTGCAGGCGCGGCCTCCGATGCCGGCAACGACTCCAGCAGCAGCGCGCGCACTTCCGAAGTGATCCGCTCGGTCTGGGTATCGACCCCCGCCACCAGCGCGCGCCGCAGCTCCGCGAAGTGCTCGCGCAGCGTGCTCTCGGTGAGCGCGCGCGGTGCGTCCACCGGCGCCCGTTCCGCGCGGACGTTCACCGGCGTGAAGCTCGACTGCTCGCTCGTGCGGCGGTCGGGCACGAGGTGGAGCTGATAGAGGACCTTGGAGACATCGGCGGGCTTGATCTGCTTGGGCAGCACACCGAGTGCCCCGAGTGCGCGCGCCTGTCCGAGGTACACCTCGCCTTCCTGGGAGGTGTACATCATGATTGGGATGGTGGCGGTGCGCGGGTCGTTCTTGATCGCACGCACCGCCTGCAGCCCGTCCATGCCCGGCATCAGATGATCCATGAAGATCACATCGGGACGGTTGCTGCTGAGGTAGTCGATGGCCGCTTCGGCGTTCTCGGCGCTGTCGACGTCGATGTCGTACTTCTCCAGCACCCGGGCGAGGAAGAGCCGCGCAGACTTCGAGTCGTCCACGATCAAGGCCCGCTTTGCGCCCATGCCCGCTCCCACGCCTGCGGCTCGCTGACGCAGGAGTGTAACGAAGAACGCCCGCTGTTCAACTGCTCGGCATGCGCAAATTCTGAGAAGCAGTCGACGATCCAACGCGCCGGCGCGCATGGATCGCGCACTTGGCGCGCTGCAGGCGGCGCGCCGCACGCGGCGCGCGGACTCAGATTTCCTGCGGACTCTTGGCGGCCACGCGCACGGTGCGCGGCGCGGCCTGCACGCCGCGATAGATCTCCGCCAGCCGGCGCGCCATCGCGGCCGAAGACCAGCTGCGCGCATGTGCGCGCCCGCGCTCGGCCATTTCGGCGCGCAGCCCGGGCTCGCGCAGCACGCGCACCACCGCAGCCGCAAAGGCGGCGCGCTCCTCGGGCACGATCAGCGCGCCGCTGCCGGGGAGCACCGAGCGGGTACCGAGCTCGGCGGTCGACACTATCGGGATCCCCTGCGCCATGGCCTCGAGCAGCACCAGCCCCTGGGTCTCGGTGCGCGAGGCGAACACGAACACATCGGCCGCCGCGTAGCAGTCGAGCAGCGCGCTCTCGCGCTCGAGATAGCCCGCGAAATGAACGCACGCGTCGAGCCCGAGCGCCGCGACCTCTGCGCGCAGTGCGCTGCGTGCGGGCCCCTCGCCTGCGATCACCAGCAGCGCGTCGGGCACCGACTGCAGCACCTCACGGAACACCTGCAGCAGAAAGCCGATGTTCTTCTCGTGGGCCACACGTCCGATGTAGGTGAGCAACGGCCGGCGCAGATCGATACCGGCGCGCAGGCGGAACGCCTGGCCATCGCCGCTGCGGAAGCGATCGGGCGGCAGCCCCGTCGGCAACACGTGAATGGGAGTGCGAACGCCGTACGCTTCGAGCACGGTGCGCATCGGCTCGGAGGGAGCGATCAGCGCCTGGACCGCGGCGCACTGCGAGCGCGTGAAGCTGCGCGCCAGGAAGCGGCTCGCCGCCCGCGGCATCAGTGGCAGGTAGTGGTGCAGATACTCCTCGAAGAAGGTGTGGTAGGTGGCGAGGCTCGGCACCCGCGCACGCAGTGCGCAGCGCACCCCGGCGTAGTGCGCGATGAAGGGCGTATGGATGTGCACGAGCTCGAATGCCCCGGGGGGCAGCGCGTCGAGCGCGCGCAGGAGTGCCCGCCAGGACATGCGCCGGTCCTCCGGATCGCCCGGCACACCTGCCGCGGCCACGCGCAGCACGCCGGGCTCCTCCGCGGCGTCGGCACCGGCTGCGCCGTAGCGCGGCGCTACCAGCAGCGTATCGATGCCGCAGTGGGCCAGATCCTCGCGAAAGGTGCGGATCGAGGTCGAGACGCCGTTGACCCGCGGAAAGTACACATCGGAGATGAAGAGCACGCGCACGCGCTACACCGCGTCGAGCCCGAAGCGCGTGGCGTACCGGGCGCCCGTGCGCGCCGCTGTCGGATCAGGCGAAGGCGAGGCCGAGCTCCGCAAGGGCGGCGCCGATGGTCGCGCCGGCGAGCACGTCGGTCGGATAGTGCAGGCCGAGGACCACGCGTGAGCCGGCAACGAGCGCCGCGAAGGGCAATAACACCCAGCCGAGCTCGGGGAAATGGGCGCACGCCTGCCAGGTGAAGGACACCGCATGCAGCGTATGCCCGGAAGGAAAGCTGTAACGGTCGAGCGGCGCGGCCGCCCGGTTGATCGACTGGTGCGTGATGAACGGGCGCTCGCGCACGAACAGCCGCTTGAGGAAGGTGTACAGCACCACCCCGAGGAGCCCGGTGAGGGCCATAACGATCGCCGGCTTCACGGCGCCCGCCCCGTACAGCACCGGCAGTGCGAGGATCAGCACGTACCAGGCGATGCCATCGCCGAGGCGGCTCGCGATCTGGAACACGCGCCGCGGCAGCGCACGCTGGGCGCCGCGGTTCAGCCGGCAGCACAGTCCGTACTCGGCCGCATCGATGCGCGCCATGAAACTGTTCAGACCCGTCGCCTTCATGTGGCCGGACCCTCCATAGGAATGGCCCATGAGTGGACGCCTACAGCCTCGCCCAGGCCCGCGTCATCCTTATGACGGAAATATGAAAGTTTTGTTTCCCCAATGACTTAGGCGCTCTTTCGTGTGTTGCACCTCACATAATGAGAAGACAGGCGCGCGTTATGTTAACCGGTCAGGGCCTGGCCGCCGGAGCCGGGCTGCCGGAAGGTTCGCAGCCGCTGCAACGCAGCGCTGGCGAAACGGGCCGCGGAGCCCGGCGCGTACGTCAAGTACAGCGATGGCTCGGCCAGCTCGAGCTCGAGGACGCAGGGCCGGCCCGTGCCATCGCGAATGAGGTCGACGCGGGCGTACAGCAGCTGCGGGAAGGGCACCTGCGCCACGGCACGCTCGGCCGCGGCCAGCTCATCCGCCGCGGGGATGCGTGCGGTGATCTCTTCGGGCGCGAAGAGCCCGGTGGTGGCTGGTGCACCCGCTGGCAGCAGCGGCCCCTTGCGGATCGCGTGTGAGAAGCGGCCCTCGATGAAGATGAGCGCGGTCTCCCCCTCGCGATCGACCCCATCGAGATAGGGCTGCAGCATCACGCTGCGCCCGGCTGCGAGCAGCGGCCGCAGGTGTGCCAGCATCTCAGCGCTGTCATTGCGTGCGTGGCGGCGCGCATCGCGCGAGCCGGCGCCCACGGCCGGCTTCACCACCACCTCGGCGCAGGATTGAGCGGCCAGGAACTGCGCGAGTGCGGCGGCCGGCTCCGCTCCGGGATCGACGAAGGTGGTCGGCACCACGGGCACTGCGCGTGCGGCCAGGTCGCGCAGGTAGTGCTTGTCCGAATTCCAGCGCACGACCGTGGGTGCGTTCAGCAGCAGTGTCAGCGCCGCGGTGCGCTCGACCCAGGCGAGAAACTGCGGCAGCCGCTCGGTGTAGTCCCACGCGGAGCGCAGCAGGACCAGATCGTAGCGTGACCAGTCCACGCGCCTGTCGTCCCACACGGCGATCTCGGCCGCGGCTCCGGCGGCGGCAAATGCGCCGACCAGCGGCGGCAGGTCGTGATCGAGATCACGCGCGGCGCGCGCAGTGACCAGCGCAACGACCGGGGTCCCCGCGAAATTGCGCATCTTGACGAGCGGCGTGAGTTCGTCAGTCACGGCAAGCGCAATTTCGTGGGGTGGTAGGGGCGTGGTCACTCGCGGATTCCCGTACCTCGGTTCATCAGGCCGACGGCGAGCACGTACAGCACCAGCGCCGCAGCCGCCATGAGGGCGAAGGCGCCACCGACATCCACGTCGGAGACCCCGAGGAAGCCGAAGCGGAAGGCATTCACCATGTACAGGATCGGGTTGGCGTAAGAGAGGCTGCGCGCCCAGGGAGGCAGGAGGCTCACCGAGTAGAACACGCCGCCGAAATAGGTGAGCTGAGTCAACACGAAGGCGGGAATCCAGTTCACCTGGTCGAAGTTCTTGGCAAAGAGCGCGTTGAGGAACCCGGCGAGCGCGAAGGTGAGCGAGGTGAGCAGCAGCGCCATCAGCACCACCAGCAGGTGATGCACGTGCAGATGCGTGAACACGAGCGACACCACCGTGACTGCCGCGCCCACCAGCAACCCGCGCACCAGCCCGCCCGCAGCGTAGCCGCCGACGATCACCCAGTTGGGCAGCGGCGATACCAGCAGCTCTTCGACGTGCTTGCCGAATTTCGCGCCGAAGAAGGAGGCGACGACGTTGCCGTAGGAGTTGGTGATCACCGACATCATGATGAGGCCCGGCGCGATGTACTGCTTGTAGTCGAAGCCACCCATGGAGCCGACGCGCCGCCCGATCAGGCTGCCGAAGATGGCGAAGTACAGCACTGCCGTCACCACCGAGGGCACGATGGTCTGGCCCCAGATGCGGATGATGCGGCCATACTCGCGGATCACGATCGTCCTGAAGCCGACCCACCGCACCACGCTCAGCCGGATCGGCACCGCCGCGGGCTGCGCCACGCTGCTCATGAGGGAGTTCCGACGCGCGCGCGCGTGCGCGGGGTGGCTGCAGGCTGTGCACTGCCCTCGCGCACCGGCTCGCCGTGAGCGCCGCGCCCCTCGACCAGCCGCATGAAGATCTCCTCCAGGCGGTTCACCTTGTTACGCATGCTCAGCACCTCGATGCCGAGCGCGCTGAGGCGCGCGAATATGTCGTTGAGGTTCTCCTCTTTCGACACCTCGACCTCGAGGGTGTGATCATCGATGAGCGTCGTTACGTAGCCGGGCAGCGCCGGCGCGACTGCCAGCGGCGTACGCAGGTTGAACACGAAGGTCTCGACGTGCAGCCGCCGCAGCAGGCTGCTCATGCGGTCGCGCTCGACGATCCGCCCACCGTTGATGATGGCGATGTTGCGGCAGAGCGTCTCGGCCTCCTCGAGGTAGTGTGTGGTGAGGATGATGGTGGTGCCGCGCGCGTTGATCTCGCGCAGAAAATCCCACATCGAGCGGCGAATCTCGATGTCGACGCCGGCGGTGGGCTCATCGAGTATCAGCAGTCGCGGCTCGTGCATCAGCGCCCGCGCGATCATCAGCCGCCGCTTCATGCCACCGGAGAGGCCGCGGGACATGCTATTGCGCCGCTCCCACAGCTGCAGCTGCCTGAGGTATTTCTCGGCCCGCTCGCGGGCCACCGTGCGCGGGATGCCGTAGAAGCCCGCCTGGTTCACCACGATGGTGAAGGGCGTCTCGAACATGTTGAAGTTGATCTCCTGCGGCACCACCCCGATGCATGCCTTGGCCGCCTCCAGCTCGCGATCGATGTCGTGACCGAAGACGCTGGCGGTACCACCGGTCTTGTTGACGAGCGAGGTGATGATGCCGATCAGTGTGGTCTTGCCGGCGCCGTTCGGGCCGAGCAGCGCGAAGAAATCGCCGCGCTCGACGTCCAGATCGATGCCGCGCAGCGCCTCTACCCCGTTGCCGTAGGTCTTGGTGAGTCCGCGTACCGAGAGTGCATTCATGAAGCGCAGGATCGGGGCTGTTGCCCGCTGGCGCAAGTGTGGCGGCCGCGTGAGCGTGCCGGTAAGTGTCGCCGCGGACGGCGGCGCCAGCCATGTCTCCGGCGGGGTATTGACGCCGCGCGATCCGGCGGCGACTCAACTCGCGGTCTTCAGCAGCTCTGCCGCCTGGCGCTCATCCATCGCGCGCGGCTCCGGGGCCGCGGCCGGTGCCGCTGCCACGTCGATGCTGGAACGCTCCGCCCCAGCCTCTGCCGGGGCCGCGCTGCCCGCGGCTTCATTCTGGGGATCCTGGAACGACCAGCCGTCCCGTCCGGCTGCCTTGGTCAGGTAGAGCGCTCTATCGGCGAGGCGCACCGCACGCTCATGCGAATAATCGCCGCCGGGCTCGACGGTAGTGGCGCCGACGCTGATGGTGACATAGGGGCGGGTGCTCGAGGCGCTGTGGGCGATGCCCAGTGCGGCGACCGCGCGCCGCACGCCCTCGGCCGCAACCGCCGCTTCCGCGCGGCCGCTGCCGATCAGGATCGCGATGATCTCCTCGCCGCCATAGCGAGCGACGACATCGAGGGGCCGGCGGCGCGCGGCGCCGCGCACCGCGGTGCCGACTTCGCGCAGGCAACGGTCGCCTTCCTGATGCCCGTAGCGGTCGTTGTATGACTTGAAATGGTCGATATCGATCAGCAGCACCGACACCGGCAGCTGTGCGAGCTCGGCGTGTCGCCAGAGGTTGCGGGACTGCTCCTCGAGCGCCGCCCGGTTCAACAGCCCGGTGAGTCCATCGTGGGTGGCAACTTCAGCGAGCCGGCGCCGCTCGAGGAAGGCCACGCGGTTGGCGTATTCCAGTGCATAGCAGCCAGCGCCGCCGATGAAGTTGGCGCACAACAGCACGAACAGCGAGTAGGTCGCCACCGGCACGGCGATGGCGCCGCCGAGCGCGGCGAGCGCGTACGCCAGCATGAGCACGCCGTTGCTGCGCAGCGCCGCGTTGAAGCCCAGGCCGAGCATGAAATAGAAATAGAATGCCGCCAGCAGCAGCCGCGCCGCGACCAGCGGCAGCTGCGCCGGGGTCGCCTCCACCGCCATCAACACCGTGCCGATGCCGAACAGCGGCGCGGCGATCTGGATCGCAGGCTGGTACCAGCGCAGGTAGAGGCGCGGCGTCGTCAGCACCAGCATGATCAGCACCAAGGGCAGCTGCAGCCCGAAGCGCCAGATGTCCGGCCGTGCCAGCCGCGGGCCCACCAGCAGCCAGTGATCGATGACGGTGAAGCCGAGCACCGTGGACAACGCGACCAGCAGACTCATGCGAATCCACGGCCGCGCTGCCGCGCGGTAGCTCAGCAGAAAATGACGCTCCAGCTCCTCATCGGGGAAGCGCAACAGGATACGGCGCGCACGCACGGCCAGCGATGATGCGCGCTTTGCCGGCGTGGTGCGCAATCCGCAGCCCCCCTGCGGTGTTGGTCAGGAGATCAGCGCAACGGCTCGCGTTCGCTCTTCTCGCGCGCAGACGCTTTCACTCGGGTGCGCCACACTTCGTACGGGTCCCACCCGGTTCGAGGAGTCGAGAGTCTGTCGAGATCGCGCCGGCCGAGGTCGACGACATCGCTCACGATGACGGTAAATTCCTCATTGGCCGCCGGCGTCAATGGCTGACGTGCGGGGATTCCTTCCACGCCTTTCCGTTTCATCTGCTCGCGCTCCTGCTTATGTCGACCAGGCCTTTTATGTTGCTTCCTTCAGACCAGTTGCACCGTCCATAGTGCGACGTGGCTCACAGAGTCTATGTCGTCTGCGACCCAAAAGCTAACTGAGGAAGTGCCTGATTATGTTAAGGTTATGTCAGCGACTCGGGCAGGTTATGTCAGCCGAATCCGAAGCTTGGGTCGGCTAACCCGTACGTGAAGTTTTTTCAGGTTGGATTCAGTCACTCCGCGAAATAGCGCGCCAGATACTCCTCGAACGTCCCCCTGTCAGCTGCCTCGATCGAGTGCTGCGCCGCGAGTGATTCTTGGGCTTCGCGCGAGAACTCCCGCAGCCGCTCCTCGTTGGGTGCATACAGGTCGAGGAAATAAGCCTTGTGGGTCGCGGACATGCGCAGAGCCAGATCGAAGAACGATTCCCCGGCGGTCAGCTCGGCCAGGAGCCGTGCCGAAGGCGTGAGCGCGACGTCTTCGACCTTGGCCGCCTGCGTGGCGAGCGCCTGACCGTATGGCCGTTCCGCAGCACCGTGGTCCAGAACTTCGCAGATTCCGGTCATGGCATCGAGGAGCTCCCGCGCCCATTCGCGCATCGGCACGCTGCGCCCCTCGCGCCACAACGTGAGGCCGGGCTCGCGGCCGCGCCGGGCGACCGTGAGGTGGTTGTCATCGAGCGCCGCCTGCTCCGCCGCCGCGATCGGCGCACTCTCCTTCATCAGGCACAGCGCCAGGAACGCCTCGAGGAAGCGCAGCTTGTTCTGATTGACACCGACCGGATCGAAAGCGCTGACATCGAGCGCGCGCACCTCGACGTACTCGACCCCGGCGCGCCGCAGCGCCTTGGTGGGCCGCTCGCCTGAGCGCGCCACCCGCTTGGGGCGGATGAAGCTGTAGTACTCGTTCTCGATCTGCAGAATGTTGGCATTCAGCTGCCGCCACTCGCCTTCAACCTCGACGCCGAGCGCTTCGTAGGGCGGATACGCTGTGCTGATGGCGCGTGTCAGGTCGTGCACGTACTCTTCGAGATTGTTGACCGACACAGATAGTCCGGCCTGGTTGCGATTGCGGTAGCCGACATCGCTCATGCGCAGGCTGGTGGCGTACGGGGAGAAGGCAGTCCCGGCGCCGAAGTCCTCGAGCCCGAAGCGCCGGCCCCGCAGGAACGACTTGCACACCACCGGAGAAACGCCGAACAGGTACAGCACCAGCCAGCCGTAGCGGCGGTAGTTGCGCAACAGGTCAAAATAGCAACCCGAGACGAAGGGCTGTCCGTGTCCGGACGCGGCGCGCGCCGCCGCCCACGCTTCCCAGAACGGCAGCGGAAACGAGTAGTTGAAATGCACGCCCGAGATGGCCTGCATCATGCGCCCGTAGCGCAGGCCGAGACCATTGCGGTACACGGTCTTCATGCGACCGACGTGCGAGCTGCCGTATTGCGCGAGCGGAATGTCCGCATCACTGGTGATGGCACACGGCATGCTCGTCGCCCACAGCAGCTCATCGCCCAGGTGCCGATAGACGAACTGATGCAGGTCGAGCAGGTACTGCAGCAGCTGCCAACTCTGTGAGAACGCCGGGGTCACCAGCTCGATCAGCGACTCCGAGTAGTCGGTAGTGATGTGCTCGTTGGTGAGCGCCGAGCCGAGCGCCGGCGGGTGCGGCGTGTGCGCGAGGCTGCCCGAGGGCAGCACGCGCAGCGATTCCTTCTCGACACCCTTGTGCCCGCCCTGCAGCAATTGCGGCTCACCGCCATTGAGCAGAGCCGCCAGCCGGCGCTCGAATACGCGGTCGATACCGGGCCGACTCATGACTGGGCAACTTCCGTCGGATTACCAGGGACGGCGGCCGCTGAGCACTTCCAGGAGCAGCGTGAAGTCGGCACGCAGACTGTAGAGCGGATGGCGCAAGGTCGCCGGCGAGTTGTGCTCGAAGAGGACGTGCCCGGTCCAGGCCGGCAGGTAGCCGGCAACCGGCGCCGCCAGCAGCCACGCCCAGCGGCCCGCGGCAGCCGCGCCGCCGGCCACCGCGATCGCCAGCAGCGTGCCCGCGACGTGCAGACGGCGGGAGGTGCGGTTGGTGTGCTGTTGGAGGTAATAGGGGTAGAACTCGCGAAAGCTCGCAAACTCCGCAGGCTGCATGGCTGTGGCATCTTGCCGTCTCGCCCGGGCTGCGCGCAAATGAGCCCGGCACCTGAAGCGCGGCGAGCACTCTCGCGTGTCAGCGCTCCAGGATGGCGGTGACGCCCATGCCTCCTGCGGTGCAGACGGAGATCAGGCCCCGTTTCGCATTGGCGTCGGCGGCGAGCAGCTTGGCGAGGGTGGCGACGATGCGGGTGCCGGTGGCGGCAAAGGGGTGACCGAGAGCGACGCTGCCGCCTTTCACGTTGAGCCTGGCGCGGTCGATGCTGCCGAGCGCGCCCGGGAGTCCCAACACTTCGCGGCAGTATTGCGCCGATTCCCATGCCCTGAGGGTGCACAGCACCTGCGCAGCGAAGGCCTCGTGGATCTCGTAGTAGTCGAAGTCCTGCAACGTGATGCCGGCATCGCGCAGCATCGCGGGCACCGCATAGGTGGGGGCCATGAGCAGGCCTTCCTTCCCGCCGGCGAAATCCACCGCCCAGACCTTGCCGTGCGTGAGATAGGCGAGCACCGGCAGCCCGCGCTTCGCCGCCCATTCGGGCGTCGCGAGCAGCACCGCGCTCGCTCCATCGGTGAGCGGAGTGCTGTTCCCGGCGGTGAGGGTGCCATCGGTAGCGAAGCTCGGACGCAGCCGCGCCAGCTTCTCGAGCGTCGAGTCGGAGCGCACGTTGTTGTCGCTCTTGAGGCCGAGGAAGGGCACGACCAGATCCTGGTAGAACCCCTCGCGCCAGGCGCTGGCGGCCTTCAGGTGGCTGTCGTAGGCGAGGTGATCCTGCTCGGCGCGCGATACCTGCCATTGCTTCGCCATGAGCTCGGCGCTCTGCCCCATCGAGAGCCCGGTGCGCGGCTCGACCACCGCGGGCAGCACGGGCTTGAAGTGCTTCGGGCGCAGCCCCAACCATGGCGACAGGCGCTGCCAGGCGCTGCGGCCGCGATAGCTGGCGAGCAGCAGCTGCTGATAGGAGCGCGGGTACACGATCGGCGCATCGCTGATCGAATCGCTGCCACCGGCCATACCGGCCTCGATCTGCCCGAGCGCGATCTTGTTGGCGATGTCGATGGTGGCTTCGAGGCTCGTGCCGCAGGCGCGCTGCATGTCGAGTCCGGGCGTGTGCGGATCGAGGCCGCTCGCGAGCACGCATTCGCGCACCAGGTTGTAATCGCGCGAGTGCTTGATGACCGCGCCGGCGGCGACATCCCCGAGCCGCTCCCCCTGGAGGCGGAAACGCTCGACCACGGCGCGAAACGCGGCAGTGAGCATGTCCTGATTGCTCGCGGTGGCGTAAGCGGAGTAGGAGCGCGCGAACGGAATGCGCACGCCACCGACGATGGCGACCCGCTTGATCACGGATCCGACGAGCATGAGTCCCTCCCAGGCGCGCCGCGTTAGAATGCCACCCCATGGGCGAATTCACCACCATCATGGCGCGCGACGGGCACGAGTTTCAGGCCTGGCTCGCGGCGGCGCCACAACGTCCGCGCGGCGCGGTAGTGGTGATTCAGGAGATCTTCGGCATCAACAGTCACATCCGCCGCGTGACCGATGAGTTCGCCGCGGCCGGCTACACCGCAATCGCTCCGGCGCTCTTCGACCGGGTGCGACGCGGCATCGAGCTTGGCTACACCCCGCAGGACATGCAGCTCGGCATGGGATACGTCAAGCAGCTCGACCCGCAAGCGACGCGGCGCGACCTGGCGGCGGCGCTCGCGGTGGTGAAGCACTCCGGCCGTGCCGGCGCCGTCGGTTATTGCTGGGGCGGGGCGCAGGCCTATCTGGCAGCGTGCGAGCTGCCGCTCGCCTGCGCGGTGGTTTACTACGGCAAGGTGGTGGCCTACCTCGACAGAAAGCCGCGTTGCCCGGTCATGTATCACTACGGTACCGAGGACCAGAGCATTCCGCTCGCGGATGTCGAGCGCATCCGCGCCGCCTATCCGGATGCACCGCTCTACACCTACCAGGGCGCGGGCCACGGCTTCAACTGCGAGCAACGCGGCAGCTACGACCCGCAGGCGGCCGAGCTGGCGCGCACCCGCACACTCGAGTTCCTGGCCCGTCACGTCGCGCGTGCGCCTGCCGACCCAACTGCTGCCGCCGAGGGAGAGTCCGAGTTATGAAGCTTCGCGATCCGGATCTGCTGCGCACCCGCGCCTTCATCGGGGGCCGCTGGCTCGATGCGGCAAACGGCGCAACTCACGCGGTCGTCAATCCCGCGACCCGCGAGCCGATCGGCACCGTGCCGGACATGGGCATCGCCGAGACGCGCATGGCGATCGAAGCGGCGGCGCAGGCGTTCCCCGCCTGGGCTGCGCTTACCGCCAAGGAGCGCAGCGCCATCCTGCGGCGCTGGTTCGAGCTGCTGATGGCCCACCAGGAGGACCTGGCGACGCTCATGACTGCGGAGCAGGGCAAGCCGCTCGCCGAGGCGAAGGGCGAGATCGCCTACGGTGCGGCTTTCATCGAATGGTTTGCGGAAGAAGGCAAGCGGCTGTACGGCGATATCATCCCGCCGCACCAGAGCGACCGGCGGCTGCTGGTGCTGCGCCAGCCGGTCGGCGTGGTGGCGGCCATCACCCCCTGGAATTTTCCGCTCGCCATGATCACGCGCAAGGCGGGTCCCGCACTGGCCGCCGGTTGCACCATAGTGGTGAAGCCCGCGAGCCAGACCCCATACTCGGCGCTCGCAGCCGCCGCGCTCGCGGCGCGCGCGGGGGTTCCGGCGGGGGTGCTCAACATCGTCACCGGCGTGGACGCCGCCGCCATCGGTGGCGAGCTCACGGCCAACCCCTCGGTACGCAAGGTCACCTTCACCGGCTCGACCGGCGTCGGCAAGAAGCTCATGGCACAGTGCGCCGGCACGGTGAAGAAGCTCACCATGGAGCTCGGCGGCAACGCGCCCTTCATCGTATTCGATGACGCGGATCTCGATGCGGCGGTGGCCGGAGCGATTGCCAGCAAGTTCCGCAACAGCGGTCAGACCTGCGTGTGCGCCAATCGCCTGCTGGTGCAGGCGCCCGTGTACGAAGCCTTCACGCGCAAGCTCGTGCAGGCGGTTGGACAGCTGCGGGTCGGTGATGGCCTGAAAGGTCCCACCGACCAGGGACCGCTGATCGATGCGGGCGCGCTCGCCAAGGTGGAGCAGCACGTGGCCGATGCGGTGGCGAAAGGCGCTCGGGTTGCGCTCGGCGGCCGCCGCCACGCGCTCGGCGGGACCTTCTTCGAGCCGACCGTGGTCACCGAAGTGACGCCGGCCATGCGCATGGCTCGCGAGGAGACCTTCGGACCGATCGCGCCGCTGTTCCGTTTCGAGACCGAGCAGGACGCCATCCGCCTGGCGAACGACACTGAGTTCGGCCTGGCGGCGTACTTCTACACCCGCGATCTGGCGCGCTCGTGGCGTGTCGCCGAGGCGCTCGAGTACGGGATGATCGGGCTCAACACCGGGATCTTCTCCACCGAGGTCGCGCCGTTCGGCGGCGTCAAGGAGTCCGGCATCGGCCGCGAAGGCTCGAAGTACGGCATCCTCGACTACACCGACCTCAAATTCGTGTGCGTTGGGCTGGGTTGAGCACGGAACGCATCGGTATCCTGCTCATCAACTCCGGCACGCCCGAGGCGCCGGAGCCCGCCGCGGTGCGCGCGTTCCTCGCGCGCTTTCTCGCCGACCCCCGCGTGGTGGAGCTGCCGCGCGCGCTGTGGCTGCCGGTGCTGTACGGTGTGATCCTGCCGTGGCGTCCGGCACGCGTCGCGCCCAAGTACCGGCGGATCTGGTCCGAGTCGGGTTCGCCGCTGCGCGAGCTGACGGTGCGACTGCGCACCGAGCTCGCCGGCGTGCTGGCGCAGCGCATGCTCGCGCCGTTGCAGGCGGAAGTCGGCATGCTCTACAGCGACCCGCCGGTCGAGGCGGCGCTCGAGCGGCTCCGCGCGGGCGGGACACAGCGACTGCTGGTGCTGCCGCTGTTCCCGCAGTACTGCGGAGCGACCACCGGAGCAGCGTTCGACCAGGTAAGCGCGGCGCTGCAGCGGCTGCGCTGGCTGCCGGATCTGCAGCTGGTGACCGACTATCACGAGCATCCCGGGTACATCGAGGCGCTACGCGCCAGCGTCGTCGCGCACTGGAACGCACACGGCCGTACGCCGCACCTGTTGATGTCATTTCACGGCATTCCCGAGCGCTACGGCCGCGGCGGCGATCCCTACACCCAGCGCTGCCATGCGACCGCACGGCTGCTCGCCGATGAGCTGCTGCTGCGGGAGGGCGAGTGGAGTGTCAGCTTTCAGTCGCGCTTCGGCCCCGCGCAATGGGTCAAGCCTTACACCCAAGCCGTGCTCGGCGCGCTGCCGGCACGCGGCCTGCGCGCGGTGAGCGTCGTGTGCCCTGGATTTGCAGTCGATTGTCTCGAGACCCTCGAGGAGATCGCCATCGAGAACCGTGAGCTCTTCCTGCGGGCCGGCGGGGAACGCTTCGAGTATGTACCCGCGCTCAACGCCAGTGCCGCGCACGCTCACTGCCTGGCGGACCTCATTGCGCAACGTTGTCAGGGATGGACGCAGCCGCTGCGCGCGCACCTGCCCGGCACGGCGCACGGCGCTCCGGCTCGATGAGCCAAGCTCCGCTCCCGCTCGCGGGGACGTTCCACGAGCTCAGCGTCACCATCGGCGAGGTGCGCGAGGCGGTCGAGTTCTACGAGCGACTCGGCTTCGGCCAGGCGACCACCACCGACACCTTCAATCATCCTTACGGAGTGCTCACCGACGGGCGCCTGTTCATCGGGTTGC
>JAFAVO010000011.1 GCA_019242385.1 Gammaproteobacteria bacterium
GGCTGTGCATCGCCAAGCGCGACGCTACCCTCGATGAGGCCGCGGACCGGCTGTGCAGCTTCGCCGCGCGCGCCGGGTTGCGATGAGCACGCTGCGTGTGTCGCTCGTGCAGCAGCCGCTCGTATGGCAGGACGGCGCCGCCAACCGCAGACGTTTCGAGGAGTTGCTGCGCCCGCTCGCCGGTGCGACGGACCTCGTGGTGCTGCCGGAGACTTTCACCAGCGGCTTCAGCATGGAGGCCGAGCGGCTCGGCGAGCCTCCAGGCGGTGAGAGCTCGCAGTGGCTCGTGCGGCTCGCGGCGGCGCTCGACGCCGTGGTCACCGGCAGCATCATCACGGTCGATGCCGGGCGCTATTACAACCGTCTGCTGTGGGCATCCCCGCAGGGCGAGCTGCGGCATTACGACAAGCGTCACCTTTTCCGCATGGGTCGGGAGCACGAGCATTTCACTTCCGGACGGGAGGCCTGGAGCGTGAGCTGGCGCGGCTTCCGCGTCTGTCCGCTCGTATGCTACGACCTGCGCTTTCCGGTCTTCAGCCGCCGCCGCCCCGGGCTCGAGTACGACCTGCTGTTGTACGTGGCGAACTGGCCGGCGGCGCGTGCCGATGCCTGGCGGCAGCTGCTGCGCGCGCGTGCGATCGAGAACCTCGCCTACGTCGTCGGCGTGAACCGGGTGGGGGACGACGGGCAGGGTGTCGCACACAGTGGCGACAGCGCGGCCATCGACTTCCGCGGCCGCACTCTCGCCGACGCCGGTAACGTGCCGGCACTCCTCACGGTGGCGCTGCCGCGCTCGCCGCTCGATGAGTTCCGCGAGAAGTTTCCGGCGCACCTGGATGCCGACCGGTTCCACCTCGAGCTCTGAGTGCACAGCGGCCAGCATGAAAAAGACGACACGCGTCAATCATCCGCCGGCGGTCGATCTGCCCCCGGACAATCATCCGGTGGTCGCGCCGATCTACCAGACGGTGAAATTCCAGTTCGACTCCGTGGAGGAGACCGAGCGCTACCTGCGGGGCGAGCGTCGCGGCTTTTACTACCTGCGCTCCTCGAACCCGACGACCCGCCAGCTCGAGCTGCTGCTCGCCGAGCTCCAGGGGAGAGATGACTGCCTGGTGACCGCCTCCGGTGTCGGCGCCATCTCGCAGGCGCTGCTCTCACTCACCAGCCAGGGCGATCACGTGCTCTGCTTCATCGAGAGCTATAACCCGACACGCTACCTGATCCGCCGTGTCCTCGGGCGCTTCGGGGTGGCACACACCCTGCTCTCGATCGAGGACCTCGCCGGGGTCGAGCGCACGCTCGCCGCCCGGCCGACGCGCCTGGTGGTTTTCGAGAGTCCCACCAATCCGGTCACCAAGATCGCCGACATCGGTGCGCTGACCCGGCTCGCCCGTGCAGCCGGCGCCCTGAGCGTGCTCGACAATACCTTCGCCGGGTTTCACCAGCATGGCAGCTTCGATGTGGATGTGTACCTGCACAGCCTCACCAAGTACGCCTCCGGTACCGGCGATGTCATGGGCGGGGCAGTGATCGCGCGCAGCGAGCTGATTGGCGCGATGCGCAACGACTTCGGCGCGCTCGGCGGCACCCTCGACCCGCACGCAGCGTTTCTCATCCTGCGCGGGCTCAAGACCTACTTCGTGCGCTATCGCGCCCAATGCGCGAGTGCGCTCGCGATCGCGCAACGGCTCGCCGCACATCCGGCCGTCGCGCGGGTGCATTACCCGGGGTTGCCGACGCACCCGCAGCATGCGCTCGCGGCAGAGCAGATGCAGGACTTCGGCACCATCGTCAGCTTCGATCTGCACGGGGGTGCGCCTGCGGCACGGCGCTTCGCCGATACACTCCAGCTGTTCGCGCGCAGCGCGAGCCTCGGGTCGACCGAGTCGCTGGTGGTGACCGCGCAGATGATGGGCGCGCGCGAGCTCGATGCGGATCTGCAACGGCTGTCGGCGATCACCGCAGGCACCATTCGGCTGTCCATCGGGCTCGAGGATCTGGAGGATCTGCTCACCGATCTGGAGCGCGCCCTGGCGAGGCCAGAAAGTCAACAACGCTAATCGACAAGTTCGAGCTTCGGCCGCGTGCACAGGCGCTGCAGTGCGCCTGCTCGGAGCGCGCACGAGCCGGCGCGCTCCCTGGCAACATGTGGCTTTGTCCTCTTGCGCCTCGTGTGCAGTCGGCGTATTCAGTCGCTGGCGCGAGCCCACGACACGGAACGGTGTGTCACCCGCGCGGTCTCAATACAGATTGAGTTTCGAGTTTTTGCAGGAAGGAAGCCGCATGAACATCGAGTCGCCCGCGATGCCCTACAACTTCGCCGACCTCGAGCCGGCGATCTCGCGCGACACTCTGGTGTTTCATTTCCTGCGACATCAGCGCGTCTGCTTCGATCGAATGCTCGCCATGGTGCGCGGTACGGAGCTCGAGTCTCTCGAGCTCACCGACCTCATCCGCGTGACCGAGCGCAACCCGGCGCAGCACATGCTGTACCGCTACGCGGCCGAGGTCTACAACCACAACCTCTACTGGAATTCCATGCGGCCGCGCGGTGGCGGCCCGGCCACCGGACTCGCGGCCGAGCTGGTGCGCGAGCGCTTCGGCACGCACGAGCGTTTCGTGCGCGAATTCACCGACACCGCCAGCGCCCATTTCGGCAGCGGCTGGCTGTGGCTCGTGTGGCGCGGCGGCACCCTCGAGATTCTCACCACCAGCAACGCCGGTACCCCGCTCGTGCGTGGCGATGTGCCGCTGCTGGCGCTCGACCTCTGGGAGCACGCCTACTACCTGGATCACCAGAACCGGCGCGGCGCCTACGTGAAGACCTTCCTCGAGGAGCTGATCAATTGGGACACGGCGAGCCGCACGCTCGCCGAGCTGGGCAACGCCGAGCAGCAGCCCCGCATCGCGGTGCGGGCGCGCGCCGCAGCCGAGCCGGTGGCGCGGGTCGGTGGCGGCATGCCCTGACCGCTCCGGGAGCGCCGACGCCAGATCGGGTTTGCGCTAGAGGCTGCCGGCGACCCGCACCCGGTGCGGGTGGTACGGCAGGACCTCCATCACTTCGCCCTCCCTCAGCCGCTGCTGCACGCCGCGCCAGAAGCCCGCGGTCAGGATCTCGCCGTGCACCCGCAGCAGCGCGGCGCGCTGCTCGTCGGTGAAGCCGAGGAAGTTGAGGAAGGTCTCGGGAAAGACATCGTTGTCGGCCACGTAGAACCACGCTTCGCCGCGCATCTCATCCTCCTCGTGGGTCGCGGCCGGCACGTCGCGGAAGTTGCAGTCGGTGACGCTGCACAGCTCGTCGTAGTCGTAGAAGATCACCCGTCCGTGGCGGGTCACGCCGAAATTCTTCAGCAGCAGGTCACCGGGAAAGATGTTGGTGTAGGCCAGGTCGCGGATGCACTGGCCGTAATCGAGCACCGCGCGCTCGGCGTCGGCGGCCGTGGCGTTGCGCAGGTAGAGATTGAGCGGCGTCATACGCCGCTCGATGTAGAGATGATCGAACACCAGGTCGTCGCCGTCCTCGTGTACCGTCCCCGCAGTCTCGCGCCGCAACTCCTCGAGCAGCGCCGGGGCAAACCGCGCGCGCGCGAAGCGCAGGCGGCGAAACTCCTGCGCATCCACCAGCCGTCCGGCCCGGTCATGGATGAACACCAGGCGGTATTTCTCCATGACCTCCTCGCGCAGGACCGTCTTGGGATAGGCGAAGCGGTCGCGGATCACTTTGAAAACGACATCGAAGGAGGGCAGGGTG